>JAGBXE010000242.1 GCA_017629455.1 Kiritimatiellia bacterium | reverse complement strand
CTTTACTGCTGGCGATCCCGAACTTGAGGCGGCTTATCTCGAAGCTTGGAACGCCAAGGAGGCGAAGAAGGCTCCTGAAAAGCAGAAGATGATTGATCTTGCCGCGGCAGAAGCGACGCTTCGCACAAAGCGCATTTATTTTGGCGGCATGATGGTGAAACTCGGCAGAGTTGACGGCCTTGTCGCAGGCTCGATCGCTTCAACGGGCGATATGCTGCGCGCTGCGTTCCATACGCTCGGCACCGAGAAGGGCGTAAAGACGGCTTCGTCATGCTTTATTATCGACCTTAAGGAGCCGACGGCTTCGGGCGATAGCGTTCTCGCGTTCGGCGATTGCGGCGTTATCCCCGACCCGACGGCCGAGCAGCTCGTCGACATCGGCCTTGCAACAGCGCAGTCGTACCGCGATATGACAGGCAAAGAGCCGCGCGTTGCTTATTTGAGCTTTTCTACAAAAGGTTCCGCGGCAGGTCCTCTCGTCGAGAAGGTTCAGAAGGCTGTCGAACTTGCACGCCCCAAGTTTGCCGAAAAGGGCATTGCCATGGATGGCGAAATGCAGTTTGACGCAGCGATCGTTCCGTCGGTCGGTAAGCAGAAGAACCCTAACGGCGAGATTCAGGGCAACGCCAACGTTTTCATCTTCCCCGACCTGCAGGCCGGCAACATTGCGTACAAAGTTGCCCAGCGCATTGGCGGAGCGGATGCCATTGGCCCCAACCTTCAAGGTCTTGCAAAGGCGATGAACGATCTTTCTCGCGGATGCTCGGCCGAAGATATTGTCGGCACAGTCGCTGTTACCCTCCTTCAGAGCCAGACGAAGTAGGGGATAGGGAAGAGGCGAAGAGGGAAGAGGTAATAGGGAAGAGGGAAGAGGAGAGGATGGAGAAGGAAAGTAGAGAATTAAAAACGGCAATTCGCGTATTTGACGCGGAGATCGAAGGGCTTCGCCGCACGCGCGATTCCCTTGGGCCGTCGTTCTCTTCTGCCGTTGAGCTTCTCCTTGGCGTTCTCGCGGACGACGGGCACATCATTGTTTCAGGTGTCGGCAAGAGCCTTCACGTCGCTGAAAAGATTTCAGGAATACTTTCTTCGACAGGCTCTCGCTCATTTGTGCTCAATCCCGTTCAGGCCATGCATGGCGACCTTGGCAGCACCTGCAAGAAGGATGCGCTCGTTGCGCTTTCCTTTAGCGGCGAGTCGGAGGAAGTTTTGCGGCTTATTCCTGCCATACGCCGCCACGGGCTTAAGGTCGTTTCGCTAACTGGCAACTCAAACTCGACTTTAGCGCGCATGAGTGATGTCCATGTTGAAATTCCGTGCGGCAAAGAAGCTTGCCCGTTCGGCATGGCTCCTACCACTTCGGCCATCGCCACGATGGCGATGGGCGATGCGCTTGCGATGGCGCTTTTAGAGCTTCGCGATTTCAACGTTTCCGATTATGCGATGAACCATCCCGCAGGAGCAATCGGCAGAGCCTTGGTTATGAAGGCTAGCGATGTGATGCGTACGGGTTCGCGTCTTGCGCTCGTATCGCCCGAGGCGACTGTTATGTCGACTCTTATGGCGATGACAAAAGCGCAGACTGGTTCGGCAGTCGTTGTAGATGAATCGTGCGCTCTCATGGGCATCTTTACTGATGGCGATTTCCGTCGCGCGGTGAGTGCCGCAGAGACGGGTAACGGCAAAGGTGACAAGCGCGAAAACGTCGGTGCAAGTTGCGATGCGCTTTTAACGTCGGTCAAAGTTTCAACTCTTATGACGCGCTCGCCGCTTTTTGTCTACGACGACGATTACGCGGTCGATCTTTTGAAGGTGTTTGAGAAAAGGCGTATCGACGATTTGCCTGTCTGCGACCGCAACGGCCGCGTTGTAGGCTTAGTCGACATTCAAGATTTGCCTAGAGTTAAAGTTATTTAAGGTACAAGTTTAAAACAACCCAAAGAAAGGAATATAACATGAACACGAAGAAGTTTGCTATTGCGGTTGTGGCTATTGTTGCTGCATCGGCGGCCCTTTGCGCTCCCTCACGCAGCAAGAGAGGCGCCCAGAGGGGTGCTGATGGTGAGACCTCGGGTGACGCAAGGGAGATGAAAGTTACCGTCGACCAGATGCCCAGGACCGGACAGTCGTGCTGCCTTGGCGCTCCTGGCCTTAACGGAGCTTCGATGATCGGCGTTTGCTACAACAAGCCTCGCCGCTGGATTGTCATTGAAACTAAATATACAACTTACGCTAAGTTCCTCGATCAGCTTACCTTTACGTGGCACGTCCTTCTTGAGACGAAGAGCGCGAAGGAAAATAAGGGCAACAGGCTTGGGCTTGCTCCGTACAGCTACTTCAACACGACCGTAAGCTACTACAACATTCCGCAAGGCTCTCACGCTGCGTGCGTCTGCTTGCCGCCCAGCTACCTTGAACTTTACGGTGAGCCCAAGGCGATCGGCTTTACCATCGCAAACCAGAACGGCGATGTTCTCGGTGGCGGCACGGTCAGCGAAATTAAGGGCATCAAGAGCGACACGGCATTTTGGGATGATCAGGAAGTCATGAACGCAACGGGCAAGGACGGCAAGCCTCTTATCGAGCGCAGGCAGGGTCTCGTTGATCGTTCGAAGACGATCTGGGCGCTTGTCAACCCGAACGATTACGAAACAACGATGCAGTAATTTTAAAAGGTATTTTCCAGGCTTTTCCGGAATAGAAAAACTACGAAATAAGACTTTCCTATGGCCAAACGATTTCAAACATTAAATATCGGCGCGGCGACAGTCGAGCTGGCCGAGTACGAGGCAGGCGCGAAGGGTGCGCTTACGCTCGTAAATTACGGGACGGCTCAATTGGCCGCGCCGGTAGATCCGGAGAGCGCGTCGATGGTGCTGGCTCCTGCAATCGGCGAGATTCTTTCAACTTCAGGGATGCGTCCAGGGAAGGTTGCGCTTTCTGTTTCCGGGCAGATGGCGTTCCAGCGTTTTGCCGCGATTCCCGCTGCAGGCGGCGAAGAGCGCTTCGAGCAGATGGTGCGCTACGAAATCGAGCAGAACGTTCCTTTCCCGGTCGACGAGATGATCTGCGACAGGCAGGTCCTGGGCGATACGGAGGCGGGCGACAAGTCGGTTATGATTGTCGCGGCGAAGACCGACCAGATCGAAGCAGTCGCTTCGGCTGTGCAGTCGCTAGGCTTCTCGCTTGAAATCGTAGGCATTGCTCCTATTGCCCTTACGAATGCCGTCCGTAGCGCCGTCGGCGATGACGGCTCTTGCGCAGTTATACTCGACATTGGTGCAAAGACAACGTCACTTGTTATCGTTGAAGGCGACAAGATTTACAATCGTTCTATTCCAGTTGCTGGAAACGCCATCACAAAGGAAATTTCTTCGGCGCTTGGTTGCTCACTTGAAGAGGCCGAACAGCTTAAGGTTGAACGCGGCTACGTTTCGATGGGCGGCGTAACTGAAGACGAAGACGAAACTGCCGATCGCGTTGCGAAGGTCTGCCGCGCAGTCTTAACGCGCTTGGTGGCCGAGATTTCGCGTTCGGTCAATTTCTACCGCTCCCAGCAGGGCGGCTCTGCACCTGCCGCGCTTTACCTTACCGGCGGCACTGCGCTTTTGCCGCAGATCGACGTATTCCTTTCAGAAGCGCTCAGCATGGACGTAGCGTTCTTCAACCCCTTCGAAGCAATTGCTGTTGGCAACAAGGTTGACACGGCCGCTCTCGAAGCTGACGGCGCGCTTATTTCGTCGACGGCTGGTCTTGCGCTTCAGCTCGCGGGCAATGCGCGTTTCGTCATTAACCTTCTTCCGCCGTCGATTCTTTCCGATCGTGCCGAGAAGGCGAAGATACCGTTCGTTGCAGCTGCCGGCGTAGCTCTTGTTGCTGGTCTTGTTCTTACGATGCTCAGCTTTGACAATGGCGCAAAGGCTCTCGTAGCCCGCCGCGACGTTGCAGCTGCCGAAGCTTCGAAGCTTGACGGTTTTGCCAAGAAGGTCAAGGCTGCAGAAGAAAGGCTTAGTGCCGAGCACGAGCAGGCTGAATCGTTCCGTACTCTTCTTATGAAGCGTGCTTCGGCTGCGCAGAGGCTTTCTGCTGTGCGCGATTCGCTTGTGCCGGGAATGGGCATGTGGGTCGAGAAGTGGGAAAACGGCCGCATCACCATCAGGTATTGGAAAGACCGCGTAAAAGATGCCGGTAGCAAAACGCCCGGCGAGCGCGTTGTCGAATCCCTTAAGCACAAGGCTGTTGTCGTACCCGAGTCGGTTCGCATTTCAGATATGAGTGCTATCGGCAAGGATGGTCAAGTTACGCAATTCACCGTGGAGGTGGCGTTCAAATGAGCAAGAACAGGTTGATATTGGCCGCCACGGGCGGGATTATCGCGGTATTGGCGCTCGCTGCAGCGGCGGGGGCATACATTTCGTATTCGGCTAAGGTTGCGGCCGTCGAAGGCGACGAAGAGTCGGACGGTCTTGAAGCGGTTGTTGCCAAGGTGCAGAAGTTCGCGCGCGCCAGCGTCTATCCTTGTCAGAAGAGCGTCAAGGAATTAGATGAAAGCTCCGAGAAAGTTGCCGAGTGGCTTAAGTCGGTTCGCTCAGTTGCAGCTGCCGGCGACCGCGTCTACTCAAAGACAACTCCGGCGGCGTTCAAGACGTTTCTCGTAAATGACGCAAAGCGCTTATCTTCGCTACCTGGCGAGGCTGGCGGCCATATTGCGCGTGCCGAGTTTGCGTTCGGTCCGTTCAAGAACTACATCACCGGCGGCGAGATGCCTTCTGAACAGAAGCTTCCCGAACTTCAGCGCACATGGGATGATATAGCAACGCTTATCGAGATCCTTTCAGCGGCCGGCATCTCCGAGCTAATCGACATTCAGTCAAAGGTTGAAGAGAAGAAGGTCGAGAAAGAACCGGACGATCCTGCCGCGCGCCGCAAAGCCCGCAGGCAGAAGAAGAAAGCCAATGCCGTAAAAGCTGGAGAAGAGAACAAGGTGCAGGGCCACAGCGTTGCGCATTCGTACGTCTTCGTTTTTTCGGCGCGCCAGCACTCTCTCGTCAAAGTTGTAAACGCCTTTGCCACAAGCGAGCGCTTTATTACCGTTGATGATTTCTCGTTCCGCCGTGCAACCGATGTCATTGCCGACGCTTTCGCCGTCGACGAGAAAAAGGCCGAGAACTCTTCAGGCCGCTCACGCCGCCGCCGCAGAGAGGCAAGCGTTATACCCGAGACGCCGCAGGAGGATGCAAAGGCAGCCGGCGGCATCGTAACCGATCCTCAGCGTGATCAGCCGATCAATGTGACGATGACGCTGACTGTACACGATTTTAGGTCGCTTGAGGATTCTGAAAAGAGCGAGGAGGCTCAGAAATGATTTCGCGTTCCGGAAATAACAATTTTTTGGCGGCGCACTACGATTGGGTAGCTGCCGGTGTGGGATTAGTAGTTCTGCTTCTTGGCGTGGCGCTCTTTGCGCTTTCGCTTGGCGACGACCCTGATGCCGCCGCCGAAGAGGAAAGAGCCAGCATCAAGCGCATGATGCCCGACGAGACTGGTGTCAAAAGCGTTGATATGTCCTCGTACGAAATCGCGGTGCGTCAGATGCGCAATCCGCCGACCGTTGCCGATGTTTCGCCCATAGCCGAGAGCTTCCTCGCGAGCGAAAGGCGCATTTTGTGCAAGGGGTCGAGCGAGAAGCCTTGCGGCAATGCGATCCCAGGCGACCCTAAGGTTTGCCCGGAGTGTCCGTTCTGCGGAGCAAAGCAGGAAGAGACGAAGAAGATTGTTCTCGACGCTGATGCCGACGGCCTCCCCGACGAATGGGAGAAGAAGTATGGCCTTAACACGGCCGACGCTGCCGATGCTAATGCCGATACGGATGGCGACGGTTTTACTAATGCCGAGGAATATGCCGCGAATACCGACCCGTCTGACAAGAAAGATCACCCCGATTATCTTGATTCGCTAAAGGTCGTTCTTCCCCTTAAAGAAACGTATATGCCGTTTATCTTTATCGGGGCGCGTCAGGTCGCTTCAGGTTGGCGTTGCGATTTCTTCGATGCCAGCCAAAAGGACGATTACGGCCGTCAGGGGCGCGTTCTTTCGGCGATCGTTTCGGCCAAGGGCGACTCCAAACATCAGGAAATCGGAGCCGATTCGAAAAAACCTTCCGGGTATGAGCTTATCAAGTATGAGCGCAAGGAGCGCAAAGAGGCGCGCAAAGGCATGAAAGGCATGCAAGTTTCGGTCGACGCCTCCGAAGCTACAGTCGTCCGTAAGCGCGACGGCAAGCAGATAGTTCTTGTAATTACCGCCAATAAGCGCGCAAAAACAGCGCCCGTCGACGTGCAGGCGACGCTCTGCTATGAGCGTGGCGGCACAAAGAACATGGATGTTACGCCAGGAACGGAAATCGACCTGAACGGAACTAAGTACAAAGTAGTCTCGATCGCGCGCGTTGGCAACGGTGCGAAGGTCACGATTGAGAATGTGATTTCAGGAAAGCAGCGCATTCTTGAAGCACTTGAACAGTAAACGGCGATTTAGTATAATACAGCCCAACATCAAGGAGTAGGTGGACTAAAATGATGACAATTAGGAAATGCTTCGCTTTAGGGGCAGCGTCGGCCTTCGCGGCCTTTGCGTGGACGGTTGGCGCCCAGGATGATTTGGACGATCTTTTGAAGGACCTCGAAGGTTCTGAAAAGAAAGCGTCTGCCGCGCCCGCGGCAGTTCAGGAGCCTCAGGCCGAAAAGGCCGAGGAAGCTGCAGCAGCAGAAGAATCTGTTGCTGAAGCTCCCGCTAAGGCAGAAGAAGCCGAAGCTAAAGAGGAAGCTCCTGCCAAGGTAGAAGAGGCTGAAGCAAAAGAGGAAGCGCCCATTGCGTCCAACGCCAAGGTCGACGAGGTAGTTAGCCTTCTTAAAGATCTTGCCGCTGAAGACAACAAAGCTTCTGCTGAGCCTGCAGCTGGCGGTGAAGTCGCTGCTACCGTAGCCTCTTCAGATCCCGATGCCGAGCTTATTGCCAATATTGTCGCCGGCGAGAAGCTGCGCCGAGTATCTCTCGATGTCGAAGCCCGCCGCGAGATAGCCGCTGCGCGCGAGTGCATGCGTCAGGCCGAGTATTCAGATGCCGTCCACCATTACGGCCTTGCGCTTAAGTATCTTAACGATAAGCAGTCATCGAAGAAGCTCCAGCGCGAATGTTCGCAAGGCATTGCCGAAGGTCTCTATCGCTTCGCTCTTCAAGAAGACGACATTGGCCGCCGCGAGCGCGCTCTTACTCTTATGGAAAAGGCGCTCGATATGCGCCATCCGCGTGCTCGCCGCGTTCTTGAAAAGTGGAGCGCCCGCGATGTCGGCGAAGAGGTTTCTGCCGATATGGCCGAATATAAGCACCGCATTAACGATGAAGATTACAAAGCTTCTCGCGAGCAGGTTCGCCGCCATTTAAGGCGCAGCCGCCAGTTCCTTTCGGTGCGCGATATGAAGCACGCGCTTGAAGAGTGCGAAATGGTTCTTAAGGCCGATCCTTACAACCAAGACGCAATCCGTCTTCGCCGCGCAATCGAGCGTAAGCGCCAGACGATTCTCGAGCAGGAGCGCGTTCAGGCTCGCGAGGGCATGATTGCCGATGTCGACGAAGCATGGCGTCCTGTTTACGCTGTCAATGCTGCGCAGCTTAACGCCACCTCCGCCGAGACTGTTAAGACGCAGACAGGCGAAGATCCTGAGCGTACGATGGAGCAGGATATCGAACGCCGCATGAAGGAAATGCGCCTTCCCACGATTTCGTTCAAGCCTCCGGCTACGATTATCGATGCTGTCGATTTCTTCCGCGGCGCTTCGCGCGACTACGACCGCCCCGATATTCCGATCGAGAAGCGTGGCTTTAACTTTGTCCTTAAGACTCCGCAGGGCGCCATCAAGCAGGCAGCTCCTGCTGAAGAAGAGTCCGACGAGTTCTCGTCCGACGAGGGGCAAGAGAAGTCTGGTACTGGCGGGCTTGATCCTATCCCGACAATCACCGCTAGCGACATTACGTTCTACGAAGCATTAAAGCTCGTCTGCGATTCTGTCGATTACAAGTTTATCGTCCGCGGTCCCGTCGTCATGGTTATGCAGAAGGATATGTCGACTGCCGAGCTTCTCTCGCGCAAGTATGACGTTCTCGATGCGTTCCTTGAGCGTATGACTGCAGCTTCCTCCGATGTTAAGGAAATGAAGTCTCAGGGCTTCGGCGGCAACAGCGGCCGTGCCGGCGCCAACGAAGAAGAAGAAAATCAGGAGCGCGATTGGAAGGCATTCTTCGAGCAGATGGGTGTTAAGTGGCCCGAGGGCTCGTCGATTATGTACATCAAGACGCTCGGTAAGCTGTACGTGCGCAACACGCGCGAAAATCTCGCCGAGTTTGAGAAGGTTCTTCAGGAAATGGGTTCGCAGCCCAAGCTCATCGAGATTGAAGCGCGCTTCGTCGAAGTTGAGCAGGCCGACCTTAACTCTCTCGGTTTCGAGTGGATTCTCAATAGCGATTATTCGCTCACCGATGTTGCCGGTATCGGCAAGGCACTTGGCCTTAACGGCGGCACATGGGGTACGGAGACGGGCTCCAAGATGACGTCTCACACTTCTTCCTCAACGACCACGGCAGTTGGTAATAAAAATAGCACCATCAGCTCTACCGAAATGACTTCAAGCCTGACTGGTAACCGCACTGAGGCTTTGAACAGCAACGGAGGAAGGTGGATTAAGAACGGCGGTGACGGCACGATTGGCGTTAACGCATTCGGTGGCACATCTGCTCAGCAGAACGGAAACCGCTATCTTTCAACTGTTGGCAACCACGTTTCTGGTCAGTCACAGTCGGTCAACGACCAGTTTATGCGTGTGAACGCTTTCTTGGGCGAGGCGGATCTTTCGATGATTCTCCATATGCTCTCCCAGCGTAGCGACACCGACCTTCTCTCTGCCCCGAAGGTTGTTACGAAGTCGGGCGAAAATGCCGTTATCAAGGTAGTTACCGAATATATCTATCCGCAGGATTACGACGTTCAGCTCCAGTCTTCTGGCGGTTCGTCGGGCGGCGGCAGCTCATCTTCGGGCGGATCTTCCGCAATTCTCGCAGTCGTTGAGCCTCAGAACTTCCAGATGCGCGAAGTCGGTGTTATTCTCGACGTAACGCCTACGTATTCTGAAGCTAACGGCGGCACGATCGACCTTGAGCTTAAGCCTTCTGTCGTCGATGAGCCTACGTGGCATAACTACGGCATGAAGATTCCTTTCTCGGGCAACAGCTCGCTGCAGAGCTTTGATGGTCTTGCTGAAATCCCCTTAAGGGCAGTTGAGGCTATTACGGCGCTTGGCGGCAAGATTTCCGATGAATCGATCGCTTCTTATTCCGACGCGATTATGTCGTCGTCGATGTCGGCAATGTCTTCGTCAAGCGGCTCCGGCAACATGACATGGTACGATGCTCCGATGGAGCAGCCGTTCTTCCACGTCCGCTCGATCGATTCGAAGGTTTCGATCACCCCCGGCGCTACGGTTGTGATGGGCGGTCTTATCACCGAAGCTCGCAAGGCTATGGACGATAAGATTCCTTTCCTTGGTGATCTTCCGTATATCGGGCGTCTCTTCCGCAGCCACGCAGAGCAGACTATCAAGCGCAACTTGCTTATCTTCGTGACAGGTCGCCTTATTACACCTGCCGGCCGCGAGCTTTCGCTTGGTGAAGAATCTCTCGAAGAAGCAGAAGTTAAAGCAGCTCCTAAAGAGTAATCTTTCGGTGCCGCTTTAGGCATTGGAAAGGAGGCTATCATTATGAAAAGGCCTTTAGTCGTATTAATTGGACTGGCCTTCACAATGATGGCCTCCATTGTTTTCGCCGAAACTCAGCACATTTATGCTTGGTGGTGCATCCTGCCCACAGACGACCCTTCAAGTGGTAGTGTAACAGAAAATAATGGCGAATACATAAGCCCATTAGAGGATGCAGCTTTTTCGTCAATCCCATTAGAGTTATCGTCGGCGCTTTCAATATATTCCGGTTTGCGTGTCCAATATTGGATCGTTTCTCCAGACTATAATGATATCTTGTACGATAACCCTGCAAACGACAGGAAGCCAACGCGTTTTGATCCATATTCTCAAACTCTTAGGTGGACGCCTGAAAGAGCCTTTACTGGGTCAACAGCGCTTTACGTCGGCGCGCGCTTTTATTATGTAACTAATACTGTTTGTTACCATTCAAACGCCGATAAGGCTACTGGATCAACACCCGCTAGTTCTCTTCAATGTTTTACTAATTCATATGCGATTAGTGAGTGTGCTTTTGCCCTAACTGGTTATACGTTCCAAAATTGGACGAACTCGACTGGAAAATCATTTTCATCAGGTCAAATTGTTACCGGGGCAGACCTTCAGGTAACAAACAATCTCCAGGTCATTGATATGTATGCGGTCTGGGCCGCCAATAATGTTAATCTCTCTTATGATCTTGCAGGCGGTACACCCGGCAGCTATCAACCATCAAAAGTAGCGTTCGATGAGGAATTTAAAGTTTCCGATCCATCACGAGTTGGCTATCGGTTTCTTGGCTGGAAGGTAACTTCAGGTCTAGATTCCAGAACAGCCAAATATCGTTCAGATGAGTTGTCGTGGTCGTCAGTTTCGTCTTACTCACAAACGTGTTTAGGTGAGGGCGGGCAAACTTACTTTAAAAATCTCCGCCCTGATAGTTCTCAAGAGGTTGTTCTTACTGCCGTGTGGGAGGCGCGCTCAACCGTCGTGCATTTCAATATTTACGATGCCTCTACTGGGCCAAGCGAGAGAACGTATACTTTTGATGAACCGCTTTACAGTGTACAAGTGCCTACATGGAATGACGGGTCAAAGTCGTTTTTAGGGTACTATACTGAGCCCAATGGGCAGGGTGAATGCTATTGGGATCAAGAGGGGCAGCCCATAAAGGAAACATGGGATATAGAATCAGAAAATGTTATTTTCTATGCTCACACGGAAAGTTCAGTTTATTACATAACGTATGATCCTAATGGCCGCATAGGCGAAAAGTTCTCCGTAATGTTTACAAATGGAGTTCCAATTACCTTGTCTAACGGCTCTACTTTTTCGGGGCAGGGCTCAGAGCTTCTTGGGTGGTCTACCCTACCTACAGCAGGAGTTAAGGAATATTCCTTAGGCGAGCAAGTTGCATTTAGGAATAAAACTTCCAACTTTAGTCTTTATGCCATATGGAAGGATTATTACTACGTTTCGTTTGATGGTAATGGAGCTACGAACGAACATCCAATGGCAGTGCAGCGTTTTCCCTTTAATGAATCACAGGCGTTAAGCGCAAATAATTATGGCCGCACAGGTTATCTATTTGAGGGATGGGCGACGAGCCTAGAAAATGCTCAGAGTAATATTGTTACATATGCCGATAGGCAAGTTGTGGAGAATCTTGAAAACACCGTTGCAGCAACTAATAATCTCTTTGCGGTGTGGAGCCCGATTTCGTATTTAATTTCATTTGATGCATCTCAATATTCAGGTGTAAAGTTTGATGATATTGAATGCGTTTACGATGTTTCGTATGAACTGCCTATTGTTCCGTACAAAGAAGGTGAACTTTGGAAACATATAGGTTGGAGCAACACTTTTAATAATGCCGTATATCTTACGAATGAAGTTTCATCAGTGTCGAATCTTTCTGCGACTGCAGGCTCTAACATCAAGCTTGTGGCGGTCTGGGAATCGATGGTCGGCGATCTTTCAAAAGCGATGGATATTTATAATCTCAGGTGGGTAAATCAATATCCCGGCTTTGATGAGAGTTGGCGCGTCCAGGGCGGCATTAGCATAAAGGGTAATTCCTCAGTAGCGCAAACTGGTGCTCCCACCAATAGAAGGTTTTGGGAGATGACTACATCAGTTACCAATTCGGGCGTTCTAACCTTCTACTGGAAGACAGCTTCCGGAATAGCCTCGCTTTATTATGAAAGCGATCAAAAGCAGAATGAAAGTTTCGTTGTAGAAGAATTTGCATCGGTAAGAGAATGGACGCGTGTTACAATTTCAATAAAAATACTTGAGGGTGAAGGCTATTCTCGAGAGCGTTCGATATATCTTTCGCCGTCGTATAGCGAAGGGGAAGATACGATTTATATCGACAATATGACATGGACCCCAGAAGGGTCTGTTGTTGAGCCAGGGATTGAAGATGTGCGAGAAATTAGCGAGATTTATTTTGATGGTTCATCTCCCGTTCTTTCTTTCTCAGATGCCGACGAGCGCTTTTCGTACAATCTTCGCGGAACGAATGATCTTATTCAGCCGTTGGCAAGTTGGCCTGTACTTTGGACGACGAACGGCACGGGCACAATAATAATTAAGCCTCCTTATGATCCAACGAAGAAGCAGATGTTCTTCTACCTTGAGACTAAGGCAAAGTAAGGTGTAAAAAATGAACCTCTCTGACTGTCAAAATAAAACAGTTTCATACGCCGTTACGCTTTTGTCCGTTGCGGTGGTTATGGCGTTTACGATTCTCGTTTTGCTGGGTATTTGTAAAACACTCGTCTATTTGTCGGGTGCGATTGTTCCAGTTCTTTTAGGCTTTTTCCTTTCGCTTTTCTTTAGGCCTTATTATAGGCTTTTGCGCCGATACGTTGGGAGTTCAAGCTTGGCGCTTATTGTTATGCTTATATCGGTTTTAGTGCCGCTTGGAATATTGCTTTGGTATGCTGGTGCTGTTATCGTCGATCAAGCATCTAATTTAATTGCGCAAGGCCCGACGCTCGTTAAGCAGGTTCTTACGTGGTTTCGCGGCACATTCCCACGCCTTTTTGAGCTCTTGGTACAAATAGGTCTACCAGCAGATGGAGCTGATGGTATTTTCATGAAGTATGGCGCTACTGCGCTTAAGGCTGGCTCAGGTGCGCTCAAGATTCTTCTCGGTATTCTTTCGGCGTTAGTTACATTTATCTTCTTCGTGTTCTTCTTAACTACGAAAGACCGCCACGGTGGTGATATCGTTCAGCACCTTCCGTTCCTTAAGCCGGAAACGCGCGATTTCCTTGCAGTTCAGATTGATACGTTTATAGAAATTCTCGTTTCGTTTTTCCAAAGGCAGATTGTCATATGCCTTATCGAAGGCGTAATGTATGGCGTTGGCTTTTGGGCAGTTGGCCTACCGTATGGTTTCCTTGTCGGCTTTATCTTAGGCGTATTAAATCTTATTCCGCTTTTCGGTTCAGTCGTCTGTATGCCATTGGCGCTCCCGCTTGCGTACTTTGCCGACGGCGGTTCGCTTACGAGGCTCCTCCTTGTTTTAGCGGTATGGCTTACTGGACAATTCCTTGACGGCTATTTTATTACTCCTAGGATTCAAGGCAACAGAACAGGGCTTGGGTATGCCGGCGTTATTTTCAGCTTCTTCTTCTGGTCGATTGTTTTAGGGCCAGTTCTTGGTATGCTTTTGGCAATTCCGCTTTCGGCGTTTTGCGTAGTGCTGTGGCGAGCTGTTGTCGCGCGTTATATTAAGCCTGTAGTTTAATTTTAAGTTATGATTAGAGTTGCGATAATTGACGATCACGTTATTGTCAGAACAGGGCTTAAGTATCTCGTCGAAGGCGAAAGCGACCTTGAATTAGCTGGCGAATATGGCGGCGGCGAAGGTGCCGTTGAATTTCTTCGCGAAGTTAAGAGCGATGTAGTTCTTCTCGATGTCCGTATGCCCGATCGCGGCGGAATTGATGTTCTTCATGATGTGCTAGCTGATAATCCCGACGCTCGCATAATTATGCTCACCACGAGCGATGTTGAAGAAGATGTCTTCCGTGCAATTGAGGATGGCGCGTTTGGTTACGTCATGAAAGAAAGCCCAGTCGAGGTCATAACCGCGGCAATTCGTTCGGCTTTTGCAGGCGATGTTTTCATGACAGACGATGTCAGGAAAATATACGAAGCGCGCAAGTCGGCGAAGGGCCTTTCTTCGCGTGAATGCGAAGTCTTGGAGCGGGCAGGAAGAGGCGCCAATAATCGCGAGATCGCCTCTGCCATGGACTTAAGCGAAAATACCGTCAAGATGTTTATGAAGCGCGCGTTCTTTAAGCTCGGTGCAACTTCACGCGCCGAGGCTGTCCAGATCGCCGTTCGCCGCGGTTTGATTACGCTGGAATAATTTAGCGTTTAACTTCGCTCGCTAGAAAAGCCGTAGCGTCGGCTACGGTGCGGTCGACTAACGCTGAAAGGCACCAAGCTTGCATTTCTCCTTGCGACGTCGCGCGGCACGATGAAATCCCGAACAATGGGATTAGTCCGAAAACGTTAGTTTCATAGCGTTGCGTGTAATCGCGGTGGAAGACGAGGCGCCCCGTATGATTGTTGCGGATTTTAAGTTTCGCTCTCCACCTTGAAGTTTCGTAATCGCAGAAGAATATAGTGCCTAGCACCCACGCGAGTTGTTTGCCGATATCGCTATCGGAAACTATTGGGCCAGAAAATTCAACGTCGACTGTCCAGTCGGGAGTGTTGGCTCCTATCGAGTAGCCCGCCTGTTCAAAACTGTCGCGCGCGCGGCGAAGGAAAATATCGCTCGTTATTATCTGCGGAACGTAAGAGACGGTGAGGAAGGTTTCGTAGTAGCCGTACCTTGACCAGTGG
>JAGBXE010000241.1 GCA_017629455.1 Kiritimatiellia bacterium | reverse complement strand
GATTATGGGCTGCTACGGTATTGGTGTAAGCCGTACGCTTCAGGCAATCATCGAGCAGAGCCACGACAAGGACGGTATCGTTTGGCCTAGTTCTGTCGCGCCTTACCAAGTCGTCATCGACCTTCTCGATCCCGACTGCGAAGACGTGGCGAAGGTCGCCGACGAGCTCGAAGCTACGCTTGAATCGATGGGTATTGACGCTATCGTCGACAACCGCAGTGAGCGCCCAGGCGTTAAATTCAAAGACGCCGACCTCATCGGTTTTCCTGTTCGCGTAGTTGTCGGGGCAAAAGGTCTTGCAAATGGCGGTGTCGAAATCAAACGCCGCGATGAAGACAAATCGAAAATGCGCACGATTGCCCCTGCGGATGCGCCGAAAGTTATTGCCGAACTTCTTAAACAGTAATGACTGCCATCATTCCAGCTGCAGGTCTTGGGACGCGCTTCCTGCCGGTAACGCGCGTTGTTCCAAAGGAAATGCTTCCTATCGGTTCAAAGCCTGCGCTGGAACTGATTGTAGATGAAGCCATTGCCGCGGGAGCCGACGAAATAATAATCGTTATCTCCCACGGCAAAGAGCTAATACGCGAATACTTTAACGGCCGGCCTTCTATACGCTTTGCGTATCAAGAAGAGCAAAGAGGGCTTGGCGACGCTGTCCTAGCAGGCCTAAAGGCCGCAAAGTCAAACCTTGCCGAAAGCGGCGAAAACGTCCTTATCCTTCTTGGAGACGCCCTCGTTTCTAAGTGCTGCGCCGCAGAGGAAATGGTTAAGCTTTCCGCTGCAAATGGCGGAGCCGGCGTCATAGGCTGCGAGCACGTGCCGCGCGAGAAAATCTCTCGCTACGGGATCTTAAGCGTAAATGACGGGCTTATTACAGACCTAGTCGAAAAGCCCTCCCCCGAAGAAGCTCCAAGCGACTTGGCAATAGCTGGCAGGTACCTGCTCCCAGCCAAGATTATACGTTTACTTGAATCGCAAACTCCAGGCAAGGGCGGTGAAATACAACTTACCGACTCAATCCGCAGGCTAATAAAGCCTGAAGCGCCAGGTTCAGAATCTTTTCCTGTCCTCGCATACACTTACCCGGGTAAGCGCCAGGACATTGGCAATCCTAAAGGCTACCTTGAAGCCCTTAAGGAAATGGGGGGAAACGTATGAAACAGAACATGCAAGTAATTCGCACGCGAAGTTTCGCTAGAGCCGGGCTTTTAGGCAACCCGTCCGATGGGTATTTTGGAAAAACAATTTCGTTTACCTTTACATCCTTCTACGTTGAATTGCGCCTTACAGAAAGCTCGCGTATGCGCTTTACGCCTGGCGAGGTCGACGATGCGACATTCGAATCGCCCCAGCACCTCTTAAGAGACTTGCGCCTCTACGGCTATTACGGCGGCATCCGTATGCTCAAGGCTGTGTCGAAGCTGTTTTTTGAATACTGCCACGAACACTCTATAACCCTTCCTCAAGCGAATTTTACTGCGGAATACAAGATCAACATTCCGCGCCTTGTTGGGCTTTCCGGCTCAAGCGCGATCTGCTCTGCAATGCTCAAGGCCCTTATGGAGTTTTACAATGTCGAAATTCCGCTTGAAGAACAGCCGACAATAATCATGTCGGCCGAGCGCGATGAATTAGGCATTGCCTGCGGGCTCCAAGACCGCGTAGCGCAAATATACAATGGTCTTACCTTTATGGATTTTGAGCGCTCATTAGTAGAATCAACTGGCCACGGAGCATACGAGCGTCTCGATAAAACTAACCTCCCAAACCTCTATATCGCCTACGACCCTGCCCGCGCGGAAGAAAGCGGCAACGCTCATAAAAAAGTAAAGCGCCTCTTCCAAGAAAACAATGCCGACGTAATCTCCGCCATGAGCGAATTCGCCGACATCGCCCAGCAAGGCCGCGACGCAATTGTTGCAGGTAACAGCTCAAAGATTCCTTACCTTATTAACGCTAACTTCGATCTGCGCGAACGCATATTCAATATTGCCGAAGAAAACCTTCGCATGGTAAAGACTGCGCGTTCAACGGGAGCTAGCGCGAAATTCGCCGGCTCTGGCGGTGCTATCGTAGGCACTTACGAAGACGATGCGCAATACGCTGCTCTTTGTGCTTCGCTCAGCCTAATTGGATGCAAAGTTCTTAAGCCAATAATTGCATCTAATGAGGATGAATCTGCCGAGCTTTCCTCCGCAGAAATCTGGCGCAACTCGTAAGATTAAAAAAAAAGAACTAAACTAATAAAACGAAAAGGAGCGCGAGCTAAAAGCCGCACTCCTTTTTCATTACGCTTACGCGCAATCGTTAGCCAAGGACAGCATCCTTGAACGCCTTGCACGCAACGATCTTGACGACGGTCTTGGCCTTGATCTTGATCGTCTCGCCAGTGGCGGGATTGCGGCCGGTACGAGCGGGGCGCTTGATGAGCTTCACCTTGCCGATTGCCGGAAGAGTGATACCCTTCTTGCCTTCCTGCTTGGCACCCTTGATCGCGATTTCGACGAGCTTGTCGTAGATCGCAACAGCCTGCTTCTTGCTGATTTC
>JAGBXE010000240.1 GCA_017629455.1 Kiritimatiellia bacterium | reverse complement strand
TTGGTGTTTTAGATGACGTTACTGCCCGACCAGCCAAGCTTTCTGGCGAGCACGTCGTACGGGTCGTAACCTTCGAGCTCTATAATCTTTGCCGTTTTTTTAGCGGTGGCTATTTCAACGGATTCTCCTTCGCCGAGCGTTAAGACATTTTCGCCGTCGGCATAAACGCCTACGCGGACCTGATTGCCGTCGGTGCGTGGGCGCACTGCCGCGCTAAGGCGGATTTCATCGCTAATTACAAGCGGCCTAATGCCCAACGCATGAGGATTCATCGGGGTTATAACAATAGATCTAGAGTCCGGCATCAGGACGGGCCCGCCGGCAGCAAGCGAGTAGGCGGTAGAGCCTGTGGGAGTAGCGAATATTAGGCCGTCTGCCATATATCGCGTAACAAGCTTGCCGTCGGCCGAGAGGTCGAGTTGCGCCGCGTGCCCAGTAAGCTCGCGCGTTACAACAATGTCGTTAAGAGCCGTAAATTTGCCGTTCGTCTCAAGTAGGCGCCGCTCTGAAATTGTATAGCGGCCTTCGCGAAGCGCAACAAGAGCATCGCGGCAACTGTCTTTGCCGACGCTCGAAAGGTAGCCAAGCCCGCCAATGTTAATGCCGAGAACTGGAGTTTCGGGGAATGCCCGCACGGCTCGCAGGAACGTTCCATCGCCTCCAAGTGCTATTAGAACATCGGCATCGCCATCTTCGCGCATTTCTATCTCTAGCGACGCGGCGATTGTGCGAAGATTTTCCAATACGCTTTTCGCGCATGGCTTCTGCGCATTGGCGTAAAAGGCAATCGTTTTCATCGCGTAGTTCCTACTGGAAGCGTTTTTCTGCGTGGACTTTGCGAACGGCCAGTTAAAAACCTGGAGATGCCGACGAGAGCGCACGTAAAAATAAGCATAAGAGTAGATAGCGCAAAAACGCTCGGAAGGTTGCGCGAGTGCTTAGTCATCGAAGAAACGTACGTTGGGAATGTGTTTGTCCCTGCGCCGTTGACGAATGATGTAATAACAACATCGTCGATCGATAGGGTAAAAGCCAAAAGGCCGCCAGCTACAATGCCGGGCATCAGTACTGGAAGTTCCACGCGCCAGAATGCGTACCAAGGGCCTGCTCCGAGGTCGTACGCTGCTTCAATAATGCGGTCATCGAAGTCTTGAAGGCGGGCTAGTACAGTCATTGCGACGTACGAAACGCAGAACGTTACATGGGCGGTAAGGATCGTCCAAAATCCGCACCCGACACCTACTGCGACAAACAGCATAAGAAGAGATATGCCGATAAGAATATCGGGCATGATAAGCGGAATGTAGACTAGGCCATAATGAATTGACTGCAGGCGGTCTCTCCAGCGGTGGAGCGCGAGAGCTGCAGTCGTGCCGAGTACGCTTGAAATTATTGTGGCTAGGCTTGCTACTGCCAGCGAGAGCCAAAAGCTTTCCATAAGTGCTCGCACCGAATGGTGGCTAGAAAAGAGCATTTCATACCACTTTGTCGTAAAGCCCGCAAAATTCCCCTGCGAATCGAGAAAGCTCATTGATATTCCGTTTGGGATAAAACCGTAGACGAACACCAAGGCGATGGGTGCGTAGAGGAAAGCGAGCACAAAGCCTAAAATTGCTACAGAGAGGAACGAGCGCTTCATGAACGACCTCCTGAAATGGCGAGTCTTGCGGTTTGCGCGTCGAGTTTGCGTTTGTCTTTTGCGTCATGGCGCTTTTTCCACCACATAGCGAGCATTATCGGCACAAGAACAGCGACCGCCATTAAAGTGGCGAGCGCCGATGCGTGCGGGATGTTGCGGTTCTGGATTGCGCGCATAAAGATTTTATTTCCTATGAGGACGCAGTCGGTGCCGCCTAACATCTGCGGAATAACGTAACTTCCAACAGCTGGGATAAACACCATAAGGATTGCGGAAATAACGCCTTGACGAACGCCTGGTATAAAGATTCGGCGGAAGGCGTAGAAGTTTTTAGCCCCAAGATCGCGCGCGGCGTCCAGAAGCGAGAAGTCGAATTTTTCTGCCGCCGAGTAGATGGGCATTATGGCGAAAGGCAAAAACGTATAGACTGATACAAGTACTACCGCAGCTTCCGAGTCGAGAATTGTAGAGGACGCCGGGTCTACGGGGCCTGCGGTGGCAAGACCCACGCCAACGAGTGCATGCTGGAGAAAACCTGGCAGCCAGTCAAATAGCCAGGCTCTTAATTGCAACCATGTAATATAGCATGTTTGTAGCCAGCCATCTGGATGAAGCATCGTTTTCCATGCAAAGACTCGTACAATAAAGCTAGTCCAGAAGGGGAGCATGATGGCCCCTGCCACTATGCCGCGCCATTTTGGATCAATTCTTGCTATTGCATACGCGCACGGGATTGCCAAGAGTATTGACCAGATTGTAATTTCGGCCGATATCCTTAGTGTATTCCATACGATGGCAGGGTAGTCGGGGTCGACGAGTTCGCGCCATGTCGAAAGCGACCATTCACCTACGCCGCCGGAAGCATCGTGACCGTGAAAGGTAAACGCAAGAACGATTAACGCAGGCGCTACGAAGAATAGCGCGAGCCAAAGAAAACTCGGCGCCGTAATTAGGCACTCAGCCTTACGGGTTTTAAGCGGATTATCCATTTTCTGCAGGCCTTTTTAGTCCGCTGTTACCATGTAACCGTCATCGGGGTGCCACCACACGAAGACGTTGTCGTTCCACGTTATTGGCTCTTGGTCTAAAAGGAACCTTGAGTGGGGCTTTAATGCAGAAAGCCTCATTCCTTCTGAGTCGAGCCAGAATTTAGTGTACACGCCTTGATAGACAATGTCTTTGACCTTGGAAGGGAAGACATTTATAGCCGCGCCTTTTTCTGGCGGCGGCGGAGTAAGCGTTACGCGGATTTTCTCTGGGCGAACAGAGAGGTCTACGCGCTGGCCAACTTTAAGCTGCTTATCGTTGAACGCTTTGATTTGCGGAAAGCCTTCGACATCGATTATGCAGTAGTCGCCGTCGGTGGAGATGATTTCGCCGCCGAAGAAGTTTGTATCGCCGATAAATGACGCAACAAAGCGCGAAGTTGGCGCCTCGTAGATTTTTGCCGGACCATCGAGCTGTTCGATGCGGCCGCGGTTTACGACGGCGATTCTGTCGGAAAGCGACATTGCCTCGCCTTGGTCGTGCGTCACGTAAAGGAAGGTAATCCCAACTTGATCGTGAATGGTATCAAGCTCAAGGAGCATGTGCTGGCGGAGCTTAAGGTCGAGCGCAGCAAGAGGCTCGTCAAGGAGCAGCACTTGCGGACGGTCGACGAGCGCACGGGCAATAGCAACGCGCTGTTTTTGGCCGCCAGAGAGCTGATGGGGGTATTTCCATGCCTGGTCGGAGAGCTGGATCATCTCCAGCATCTCATCGACGCGCTCTTCGACTTCGCTTTTAGAACGCTTTGCAAGCCTTAATGCGAATGCAATATTATCCCATACGGTCATTGTCGGGAATAGCGCGTAATTCTGGAAGACCGTATGTACACGGCGCTGATCGGGCGGAAGGTCGGTAATGTCGCGGCCTTCAAGGTAGATGCGCCCCGAATCGGGCCGTTCAAACCCTCCAAGCATTCTCAAAAGGGTAGTCTTACCGCACCCGGAAGGCCCGAGGAGCGAGAAGAATTCGCCTTTTGTTACCGAAAGCGTTACATCGTTCACCGCAGTCAGGGTGCCGAATTTCTTTGTAACGTGGTCGAATACGAGAAAGTCGTTTTCGTTCATCGGCGCGTAGTCTGTAATAGCGTTCTTGTAAAAACGGGCGTTACTTCGACCCGAGCGATATCATCACGAAGCTGGCGATAAGCACAGCCGTTCCGAGAATCAGGAGCGACTTGGTCTTTATGCCAGTGCCTTTCCATTCGCCAAGCATTACACCTGCCAGCGTAGAGAAGAATATCGTAGAGGCCATCATAACGGCGAAGGAAATGTAGCGCATTTCTGCAGGAACTAACGGCTCGCCGGCTTTTACGCCAATAAACTGCAAGAGCCACAAGATGCCGATGGATGCGCAGATAAGAATGTTTTTAACGGAAGGTTTTGCATAGTTGCCGAACGTTTTGTTTTTAAGGTGCTGCTGAAGGCACCAGCTTGCCTCAACGATAAAGCCGCCCCAAAGTACGACCATGATTACGGGAAGTCCACTCCACAGTTCCTTAGCGCCTGCTGCAACGGCAGCTTCCTGCAGCTCGCGCCCGCCCTGAAGGCCGAAGTTCATGCCTGCTGAAAAAATGCCTGCAACGAATGCCGTTATTACGCCTTTGCGGAAGTTGAATTCAGCAACGGCCTTCTTCTTTTGTTCTTCGGGCATTTCGTTTTCTTTAGCTTTGCCTGCAAGGCCAACAAAGACGATGCCAATAAGCGAAGCGATAACGCCGCCAAGGACTATAAGGGCATTGGCGTCTTTAATAAGATCGCCTGCTTTGCCTGTTGCGATCGGCGGAATAAGCGTGCCAGCAGCTGCTGCAAGACCGCACCCGATAGCAAGGCCAAGGCCGATGCCGAGATAGCGCACCATCAAACCCCAGGCAAGTGCGCCTACGCCCCACATCATGCCAAAGCCTGCGCAACGCAGCTTGAGCGAGAGCGGCGCCGACATCGTAACGTTCCAAAAATCTGGCACCGCAAAATAGCAAAGAAGCGGCGGACAGATTATAAGGCCAATCAAAACATAGAAGAACCACCAAGTCTCGTAGGCCCATCCCTTTATGCCCCGTGCGGGGATGAGAAATGTCGCGCCGGCTAACCCCCCAAGCGCAAAAACCATCATGCCGAGTGCCGAACTCATTTTCTTTAGCCTTTCCTTGAGATTTTACAGGCGGCAGAAGCCTTTGGCCGCTTGGTGCGTAGTATACCAAAAAGGTGTGGCAAAAATCAGTGTAAACACCAGTCGGAAATACCCTCGGCAATGGCCTTGGCAACACGCTTTCTCGTAGCCTCGTCCCATGTGGATTCTTCGCCTTGCGGTGAGGTTATAAAATCGGTCTCGACAAGGCAACTTGGAATCTCAGGGTTGCGGGTAACGGCGAAGTTCGCGCTCATAACGCCATTGTTAGACATAACACCTGAAAAAACTGCATCCATTCTTAGGTTTATGGCGCTAGCAAGAGCTTTTCCAATATCATTCCAAGCATACACTGCGTGATAGCGTATTTTTGTTGGATCGCGGTCGTACGGTGGGGCGTTGTAGTGGATTGAAACAAAACAGTCGGCATTTAAGGAGTGCGCGAGTTTGGGGCGCTCGTAAAGGGCAATGGCGACATCCTCTTCGCGCGTTAAAAATGCGCGGTATCCCATTTTTATTAGCTCGCTTTGTACGAGCTTTGATATCGCTAAATTGGCATCTTTTTCAAATCTGCCGTGCGGGCTTACGGCGCCTGAATCTTCGCCGCCGTGACCGGGATCGAGAACAATAGTAATTTGAGACGGGCTGCGGCCTAAAGGACGTTCTTTAGGGGTATCTGCTGCGTATGCAAGCTTTTTATATTTGCGCGGCGATGATGGCGTTAAGTTTTGTTTGCCAGAGGGTTTAGGCTTGGCCTTTATGTAGAATGTACGCTTTAAATCGCCGGCTGTAATAACGTTAAGCCCTGGCTTTACATCGAGAAGAACGCCCCATGCTCCCGTGCGGTATACGGGAACAGATACGCCGGAAACTAAAATATTCGTTTCGCCGCCATCGCTCGCTCCGATTACGTAGCATTTTTCCGTAAAACCGAAGCGAGCGCCTTCCTGCGGAAAGGCAATTGTTACCGCCGCAAGAAGGGCTAATGAGCCTACAGTCATTATTGAGCCGAGAATCTATATTCAGTGCGGCTACGGAACGTCTCGCCTGGACGAAGCGTCGTGGATGGGAATTCAGGATGGTTCGGCGAGTCGGGTGCGTGCTGTGTTTCAAGCGCGATACCGGCGTATTGCACGAGCTTTTTGCCAGCTTCCTTCGCAGGCATCGTCCCGTCCATATTCTGCGCACCATATACCTGCATGCAAGGTTCTGTCGTCCAAATTTCCATCTGGCGCCCTGAAACGCTGTCGCGCATTAAAGCGGCTTTTTTAAGTTCGCCCACTTTGCCGCGCAGGAAAAAGTTGTGGTCGTACCAGTTGTCCATCGCCTTAAGCCACGCCGTATTCGCCATCCAGTCGGCCTTTGCACCGATAGCGCGAAGCTCGGTGAAATCAAAGCCAGTATCTTTCACAGGGGCGTTTTTCGTAGGGATAAGGCCTGCGTCTGTCATTGTGTATTCGTCGGCAAAAATCTGAAGCTCCTGATTAAGGACGTTGCCGCTAGCTTCGCCGGCTAAATTCCAGTAGCCGTGGTGGGTGGGGTTGATTACCGTAGGCTTGTCGGTTGTAGCTTCATATGAGACAGAGAGTACGCGGCCAGGGCCTACTACGTAAGTAACTTTGCACGTAACAGTGCCAGGGAAGCCCATCTCGCCATCTTTCGATACGTATGTAAGCTCAAGGCCTTTGGATTTTCTTGGTAGACCCTTTGCTTTGCGCACCTTCCAGAGCTTGGAATCCCAGCCTTGCGGCCCGCCGTGAAGGTTGCAGTTGCGCGTTGCCGTTTTTTCGTTTACGGGCAATGTGTATTCTTGGCCGTCGAGCGTAAAGCGGCCATTCGCGATGCGATTGCCGTAACGGCCGATAAGAGTGCCCATCGAAAAGCCGTACTTTTCGTATTCTGCGGCCGTATTCCACCCAAGAGTAACGTCGGCTAAATTGCCGTTTCTGTCGGGGGCGTAAACGCGCACGATGCGCCCGCCGTAGTCTGAGACATCAACAATGAGGCTGTCGGCGCTGCCGATGCGCCAGATTTTGGCTTTGCGCCCGTCGGAAAGTTTGCCGAAATCCTTGGCCGCGCCAAATGCGCACGCACACGCAGCTATGCAACTAGCGGTTACTAATTTTTTCATGTTTGCCTCCTAAGATTAGCCGTTTACTTTTTAAGTTAAGTTAATTTCAGCCTAGCGCCTTCGTGATAGCATTGAGAAATTCGTCGTATGCCTCAAATGCCGGAAGGTCACTGTTCGCTTCGCGTATTGCTTGCGTTGAGCGGAACAAAAAGCCTGCTTTGGATGCGCGAATCATATCAAGGTCGTTGAAGCTGTCGCCGGCGGCAATGGTTTCAAAGCCGCAAGACTGCAATGCGCGAACTGTTGTCAGCTTCGATTTCTCGCACCTGAGTTTGTAGCCTTCGATTCTGCCGTTGGCGCCAACTTCAAGCGTGTTGCAAAATATTGTAGGCCAACCGAGCTGGCGCATAAGCGGCCGCGCGAACTGTTCGAAAGTATCGGAGATGATTATCGTCTGTGCACGTTCGCGAAGGGCGAAAAGAAATTCTTTGGCGCCTTCGAGAGGTTCGATCTTTTCGATTACTTCTGAAATTTCGTTGAGCCCAAGATTGTGTTTGCGAAGAAGATCAAGCCTTTCATGCATCAACTTGTCGTAGTTGGGCTCATCGCGAGTTGTGCGGCGAAATTCGTTAATGCCTGTTTTTTCGGCAAACGCAATCCAAATTTCGGGCACCAAGACGCCTTCAAGATCGAGACAGACGATATCCATTTTTCTCCTTATTGTAATTCTTTGGCGTATTATATCACATTGACGGGCTTTAATAGTCGATTTCGCTAGGCCATGAAAGGCGGCCTAAAATCGATCCGTCAGCCCATAAAAGACCTATGCTGCGCGCTTGCGGCGCACCTTCGGGCCAGAGAGTTTTCGACTTGCCCATCGGAAGATAAGTGTCTGAAAGTAATGCAATCCATGATGGGCGCAAAATGCCGTCTTCACCCCACGCTGAGCGCGGGCTTTTAATGCTAAAGCTCCATCGGCCACCATCAAGCGGTTTTGCAGAGCCAAAGCAAAAACCTTTGTCGAATTGAGGAATGTAAAAGCCGCTTCCCGTTCCAGGGCGCGAAATATTGCACCTAACTGGCGAGCGGATTGACGCGATATCTGAAAGCATAAGAGTTATGCCGTCAATATTGTTACTGCAAATGCCAGATATTACGAGAGAGCCGTCTTCAGTCTTTTCAGCGCGCCATGAAAGTTCGCATGAAGAAAATTCTCCTTTCCCGACTTTAGCAAGCGCTGATGTGCGCTCGCGTTGCGAGAAGGGCCAAGGCTTACCTTGAGCTACTTCATTGCGAACATGCCTAAGGTCGGCTAAAGTAGTTTCTAGCGATTTTAGACGTTTGGATAGGGAATCATCATCGTATAGGCGCTTTGCCGCCTCAGCATGGAACCCTAATCGCGAATCGCCCTTGCATAGTTCAATCATCTCTAAAGAGCGTAAACGCTCCTTTTTGACGGCTGCTGCCATCGCATCAATTGATGTAATAGCACGCTCCTTATCGCCGCGCCTGCGCGAAGCGTGGATGCCTTCGGCACGCAGACGGTAGAAGTGGAAAATCTCGGCAGCTGAGGCTAGTTGCAAACGAAAAGCGCGCATTACGCCAATATCCATCATGCGAGCATGATTGTTGCTGTAACGCTTGGCGAGGGTGTTAAGAGTTTTGTCGATTTCTTTTTTGTTTGCAGTTTCGGCCATGGCGCGAGATAACTGTTCAGCTTCCCAGATTGAGAACGAGCCTAAACATTGCCCTATGCGATCTGCGCTGGGCGGTTCGTTAGGTCTCCATGTGCGGGCAAGGTTTTCGCAAACGGGATATGCGTGCAAATTCCATGTAATACCGGCATGGTAAGGGCCGAAATACTGAACTTGGGTGTCGAGGGGGTAGTTTGAAAATGCGTCTGAAAAATCCTTCCACATCGCGGCTACCTTTTCTGCGTCCTCTCCCCATGTAAGCTTTGCCAGTCGATTTAGAAAGTCCTCTTCATCCTTTGAAAAATCGTCTCGCGAAAGCATCCCCGCAGCCTGCAGCATAAGCCCAGGCTCGCCGCCGAAGAACCACCCTTGCATAACATCTTTAACGCCGAGGCGTTTCATGTGCTTATATTTACGGTATAAAAGCCCAGGCGCAGGTACGTATGGCAAGGTTGCCATTTCGTGTGAAACGCTAGTTTGAATCTTCGCACCAAGGCGCGTATTGCCGGCGTGTGCAGCTTTTGCGGCCATCATAAACGGCGTACCTGGACGGCTTTTAGCTAGCCAGTAATCGGACCCGCAATGTAGCTTTCCTAGTTGTTCTTCGATAGTTGCCGACTCGAAGTTAAACATAAATGTCGTTCCTTCAGGCGCGTTTTGTGCACAGTCGAAGACCCATTGCTTTCGCTGTTCTGTGCCCATTGGCTGATAGAACCAGCTAATATACGGAGCACTGCTACCTGCCGCGCGCATTCCACGCATTATAGCTTTGCTCGTTTTTACGTACGCTTCCCACAATGGCTTTGAGGTGCAACGCTTGCAAACTAAAGAGCCGTAATTGTCGATATCGCAACATTCGTGCGCATCTAGGCATGTAGTTAGGCTTTCGCCGTATGCTATATTTACAAACCCTGCCAAATCTGGAACGTGCGAGAATATGTCGCGCACCGATTCTTCAACGTAACGCAATGTCTCTTCGCTAGAAGGGCACCACATAGTCGAGCCGTGCGTTGGAAAGTATGCTCCTCCTAGCTCTGGATGCGCATTTAAAAGCTCGTCTCCTTTCCTAAATCGGGCTGGTTCATTGCCGAAAATCCAAAGTCCAAGTCCGTTTTTGCGACATTTTTCCGAAATGTCGCGCAGTTTTTTAAGGCGTCTTTCGCCATC
>JAGBXE010000239.1 GCA_017629455.1 Kiritimatiellia bacterium | reverse complement strand
TGTTGGCGATTCTGACAAAGTTATCAAGGTGGTCGGCAAGGCTGCGGTCAAGCCTGAACAGATCACTTCATGGATTAAGGCCTGGCAGACTATTTTCTGGTGCTCGGCAGTTCCCGGTTTGATTCTCTTCCTCGGTGCGTTTAAACTCAAGGAATCTCCCCGTTGGCTCTATAAGAAGGGTCGTAAGGAAGAGGCTCTCGCTTCGCTTGCCGCCAATAATGGTGAAGAAAAGGCTCGTGAAATCCTTGATGAGATGCTCGCAGCTGATGCGGCCGCCGAGGCTGAAAAGGCGGCCATCGCCCAGGCTTCGAAGGGTGACAGTCTCTTCCAGCGCAAGTATATCTATCCGTTCTGCCTTGCCGTTGTTATTCTTGCGTGCAACCAGACAACGGGTATCAACTCTGTTCTCAACTATACCGTCGATATCTTTAAAGAAACCGGCATGACCGGCGTTTTCGCCAACTTCAGCGATCTTGCTATAAAGCTCGTAAATGTCTTTATGACGATAATCGCCTGTGCGCTCGTTGATAAGAAGGGCCGTAAGTTCCTTCTCAAGCTCGGCACAGCAGGTATCATCGTTGGCCTTTGCGGTGTCGGCGTCATCTTCCTCGTAATTAAGTCCGGGCTTGTCGCTGCAAGCTTTACAACCGGCATCATAGCCACCATCTTCTTCTTCATGTTCATCGCTTTCTACGCCGTAGGTCCCGGCGTATGCGTATGGCTCGCTCTTTCGGAGCTTATGCCTACGCGTATCCGCGCTACCGGCATGTCGATAGCAATGATTATAAACCAGGGGGTTTCGGCTACGATTGCGTCGATCTTCCCGCTTTGGACGGGGGCATGGGGCTTTGCGCCTGTGTTCTTCTCTCTTGCTGCGTTTACGGTGATTTATTTCATAACCGCGGCGTTCTTCCTCCCTGAAACCAAGGGCCGTACGCTCGAAGAGATCGAGCAGTACTTCAAGACCGGTAAGATGCCGGAGAAGAAGGGGGCTTGAGCTTTAAGTTCAAGTTTCTCGGTACGGGTACCTCGGTAGGAGTCCCGCAGATCGGGTGTTCGTGCCCGGTCTGCACTTCTGCCGACCCTCGCGATAAGCGCCGCCGTTGCGGCGCTTATGTGTCGTCGGGTTCAGGTGCGTTTTTAATCGATACGCCCCCGGAAATGCGAGAAGCCTGCATAGAGTACGGCATCAATAAGGTTGACGCCGTACTCTTAACGCATTCGCATATGGATCATATTGCATGCTTTGACGACATCCGTCGAGTCAATACAATCAACGGTACAAGGGTTGACTGCTCCCCTGATTATCCCGGCGCAATCGGACGCACTTCGCGCATTGTCGGCAAGCCCCTTACCTGCTACGCATTGCCCGAAACGATCGCTTCAATGCGCACGATTTTTCCGTATATTTCAGTAAAGGGTGGAGAAAGGGGGCTTTACAGGCCTCAGATCGAATTTGTAGAAAACACCGCCCCCTTCACACTTTGCGATCTCAACATAGAGTCTATTGCCGTTTCGCACGGCTTTCCATGCTGCGGGTATGTTATCTCAAACTCCAGTTCTCGCCTTGCTTATATTTCTGACTGCCACGAGATCGATGACAAAATCATCACAAAACTGAAAAGTGTGGATGTTCTGATTTTGAACTGCCTGCGCGAGCGCGAACACGCCACGCATCTTTCGCTTTCAAGAGCTTTGTCATACATTAGCGATATTGCGCCGTCAGTTGCATATCTCACGCATATGTGCCACGATTTATCTCACGTTCAATGGCTTGCAAAGCTTCCCTCCGGAATAATACC
Source organism: Kiritimatiellia bacterium (assembly GCA_017629455.1). The sequence goes on along the minus strand of JAGBXE010000239.1, from coordinate 28 downwards.
AGCACACGACGGATTGGAGATAGTCCTA
>JAGBXE010000238.1 GCA_017629455.1 Kiritimatiellia bacterium | reverse complement strand
TTTGAATATGTGCCTGATGCGACATGGACAAGATTCCATTCCGCCGGCGCGGTAAGATTCTCGCTCTCAAGCGCCTCTTTTATCGTCTTGTACGCTGTAGCGCGGCTCAACCCGTCACCAGACTCGCTCACCGAGCCGTCAACGTAAAGGTGCCGTCCCCACCACTTTTTAAGTGTGACGACATTGCCCTCAGTATCGTAAAACGTACGACCGTAAGGCAGGCTGCGCACATAAAAGGTACCAATTCCAGGAGCAAACTTCACGGGGTTTGCAATTGCGTCCGTTGAATGCACGATAAGATCGGCATTCGTAAGAGAATAAGCGCTACCGATAACCAGACACGAATCGGCCGGCGCGGAGGGATGAGGAGCGACGGTTAGAACACCGTTAAATTGCCCCGAGAAGACCTCTTGTTTCTGCGCACGAAGCAAAAGCGTTAAGCCCGTACCATTCGCCGAAGCGGCGTTTTTCACCGTGCCCGTACCGCACAGACCGTCGATAATCATCTCATGCGAATCGCAATCGAGCAAGCCGTTTACATTAATGGCTGCACAGCATTCGTTCGTGTCGACAGCGTTCTTTGCCGTTAGAACAAGCGAAGCTCCAGAGGCGATCTCCACCTCATTGGTGGCGCACAGCTTACCTGTTTTGGTCACTCCGCCAAGGAGTCTTACGGCTTTAAAATGCCCACTGACGCCCACGCTCACCGCTTCCAGCAAGCCTCCGCCTGTTTTTACAAACGTCTTCTTATGGGTCGTATCTCCACCCAGCGTATAGGTCGATTTAAACGACGACCCAGATGCAACATCAAGCATGGAAAAGCAACCCGGCAAAAGTATCGAATCTTGGGCCGCATGAAAACGTGCTCCAAATACTACAGCCGAACCATTCGTCACCGTAAGTTTAACGTTTCTCCAATATTCATCTCCCTTGCTCGCAATGGAAAAAGTCACCGAATTGGTGATCAGTGTGTAGCAAGCATTCTGCTCATACGGTGTTCCTTTGTCGGAAGGATCCCAGTTGGCCGCTACGCCCACACTACCAGATTCTCCGCCGACCCATGTAAGCGTAGGATATTCAGCCTGAAGGAATAGCGCCGGCATAACGCTTAAGACGAACGCGGCAACAGATGCTTTTCTCATATGATCACCCTCCTAAAATAAGCATTTAGGACTATTTTTTAGCTTCTTTCTTTTCTGGCCCAAGCAGCTCTTCTACACCCGTTATATCGCCGTAGTACTGCTCCTGCCAGGAATAAAGTGGATATCCAAACTTCGTGCGAAACTTAATTAGAGCTTCAGTATTTTCTTTCGTCTTATTCGAAACGACATTGAAATACACCTTCGTATGTTCATGCGCCATCCTGAGCCTCCGCATAAGCTCACGGCGAGAAGCATTGAGCGTTTTAGCTTCAGCCGCTGCGAGATGCTTTTCAACAACCGCAAAATCATCCGCCGTGTAATAGCTGCCGAGATTATGCAGCAATCCGCGACCAAAATTAAAGCACTTACCCATTTCAACAATCTTATCGCGCGCAGGCTCTAAGCGCTTCTGCCAAACTTCTTCGCGCCAGTAGCGGAAATACGCCTTTACATCGCTAGCCGCCGCGCCGTACGACTCGAAATAATGATTTTCCCAATATTCGAACGGCTTTGAAGGATCTTGCATCGCGTGAAGGAGAAGATAATTTTCAAACCATTCAAAACCGCCGCGCCTGGGACCGGGGCTGTCATAATCGAAGCCGATGCACCCTTGAGAGACAAGATACTGCAGAACTCCAAAGAAATGACGTTCGGCACCAATCGGCAGATACGGCAGATCGTAGTAGCAGTGCCGGTTCGGACGATAGAAGAAATTAACGACGCCTGCTTCCTTCCATGAGCCGACATACTTGTGGATATATTCGTTATCAAAATACGTAGGAACTACGCCAACTACAGTTGCGGGGTCAGGCTTTTCACGCTGTGGCGCATCCTGAGTAGCATTGTATGCATAGTAGCACACCTTAACATCGGCACGGTATTTACGAGCAATTTTTAAGACCTCATTGCCAAGATAGACGTAGCGGTCGGAGTAATGCGTTTCCCACTTCGGATTCACGTTTGCAGGAACTACATCTAAAGCCTTGCACTTTTTGCATTGGCAAGAATGCTGCCCGGGAACGTCGTTTTCACAAAGGTTGATATATTCTTTCTTGCCGGCTGCAACCCAATCAGCAACAACCTGCGCGATAAAGCCAGTCGACGTGCAACACATGGCTACATCATTACCGTGGCCGGCGAGAGCGACGGCGATATTAGCCGACAGATCGCCCGGCTTTGCGGACACGGGGCCGCGAACGCCATCGGAGCGCATGGCAAAATATTCGCGGTGGGTTTTCCAGAATCTTCCCCAGTATTTCGTGAACGCATGACCGTAAGAAGGCGCGTTATGCCTGCCTGCACGCATCCTACGCAGATACGTGTGGTAAGAAGGAGCCGTGCGGAAACCGCGGATGCCGCGAAGCTTTAATTCGGGCTTCCACGACCCCGACAACATTTTGGGGCGAATGGGGTTTGCAACATCACAGGCGATAATATCGGACTGCGGCCAACGCACACCAAGAGCATCTTCCAGAAAGTCGATAACAGCAAAATAGACTTCGCCACGGAAAATTGTTGCAGTAGGTGTAACTTCCCAAGAACAGGCTTCGGCATTGCCGTCGATGACGCAAGGCTCAAAGCGGAACTCGTACGCCCCCTTGAACGGCTTTGCGCTCACAGGCACGTCGGTGCTGGCAATTACATTAAGGTGAATACGCAGCTCGTTCGCAGCTTCCTTCGTTGCCGGGCTTGTGGAAAGTATAACTGCGCTCGTAGCGTCAATTTCAATAGGTGAAGGCGCTTGCGACGATGCGGCAGACGAAAACACCGCCGTTAAAAGAAAACCAAGACAACCCAATACGCGAACTTCCATTACTACTCCTTTTTTATCCTTTTTTAAACTTTGTACTAAATCGTAAAATGAACTTTCTAGCGAATAAACCCTCCAATAGCAACAACGAGTATTGCCGCAGGCACAATATAGCGTAAAACTGGGCGGAACCAGTCGGGCAAATCGGCGCCGCGCCCAGCCGAAGCCTCCGCCTTAAATGCGCTCCACCCCCAACCAAACCGCCACGATACAAATAACGCCAATATTAGCCCACCCACCGGAAGCCAGAACTTGCTGAAAATAAAATCCTCAATATCTAGCGCCCCTTCTATAAAGACGCAAGGAAGCGAGAAGATGGCGACAACCACGCCAACTACGAGCGCTGCTACGCGCCTAGGAAACTTCAGCTCATCGACAAGCCCACTTATAAGACACTCAAAAACGGCGATAACCGTTGTCAATGCTGCCAGCGATAAAAACAGGAAGAACACAAACCCCCAGAATCGCCCAGCGTGCATCGCGGCAAAGACCTTCGGCAATGCAACAAAAATAAGCCCAGGCCCACAAGTAACATCAACGCCATACGTTGCGCACGCCGGGAAAATTATCAACCCCGCAGTAAAAGCGACAAAAGTATCGATTAAAATTATAAGCATCGTCTCCTTTACAAGCGACTCCTTGCGCTGCACGTAACTGCCGAAAATCGTCATGGCACCTACGCCTATTGATAAAGTAAAAAACGCCTGCCCCATTGCGTCGAAAATAACTGCTCCAGGGCGCTCAAGAAACGGTGCCCAATTAGGCTTCAAATAGAAGGAAAGGCCTTTTAAAGCCCCCTCTAGAGACAGCGCTTTGACGGCCAAAACGCCCATTAACGCGATAAGGGCAATCATCATCCACTTCGTTACGCGCTCTGCGCCGCGTTGAAGGCCTAAAGCGCATACGCCGGCAGAGACGATAACTGCCGCGAGCATAAACAATAAACACGTTGATTTATCAGCGACAAGCGCGGAAAATTCGCGCGGCGCGCCAATTGCAGCATAAGAAGAAGCGAAATTTAAGAGCCACCCTGCAACATCGGTGTAATAAATCATCAAAAGAAAATTACCCGCAAAAATAGCGCTCCCTATCGCGCCCCATGCCCGGCCACCTAAATTGCGAAACGCCCCTACTATGCCAGAGCCTCCTCCGCGCCCTACAGATAGCTCAGAGAGCATAAGCGGGAAGCCAAACAACATAAGGAAAAACAGGTAAATAAGGACAAATGCCGCGCCGCCATTTTGCCCGACAACAAACGGAAAACGCCACACATTGCCAAGCCCAACGGCGCACCCCGCTGCAAGCATCAAAAAACCTAGTCTTCCGTTTAATTTCTCTCGCATTTTACAAATTTAAACTTTTGTTTATTATCTCATCTCCCAATGACAATGTCAATAGAGCCTAGAGTGCATACAAAAATCATCTCCAACGAAAATTTGCTAAAATACCGCACCAATGAATCCTAATCTTAAAACTACGATTAAAGCTTGGCCGTGGATCGCCGCAGTAACAATGGGCGTGTGCTTTCTCACGCAAGGCGTAGCTAAAATTTTCGGCATTGACTTGCCCGACCAGCAAAATGTAGACGTTGTGCGCCAATCAATGCTTAACGCGTTTAATTCTTCAAGGCACCTCTTAAACGCTTCATTGCTCGTTGCACAAGTTATAATTCTACTTCCTGCCATTGAAGAATTTATATTTCGCTACCTCATAACAATGCTACCCATACGCGGAATTAAAAGGAAATCAATCAAGGATGGCACTTATACTATTCTAACTGACAAACTCGCATGGGCGTTCGCAGCAGTCTCTTCGGTGCTATTTTCATCGGCACATTACATTGCCCAGCCCTTCCCTGACAGCGCATTTATCGCACTCTTCCTTTTCGGTCTTGCGCAATGCTGGCTTTACTTTAAAACAAACAGCATCCTTTGCGCAACTATAAACCACGCCCTTTTCAACCTTACTAATCTAGTTCTCTTATTAGTTCTGCCGCAGTGAAGGTCTGCTTTGAAACATTCGGCTGCCGGCTCAACAAAGCCGAAGCCCTCCAAATGGAAGCTGAGTATCTAGCTAAAGGCTGGACTCTCACTCAGCACCATAGCGACGCCGACTTAATTGTTGTGCGCGGATGTAGCGTAACTCAACGCGCCCAGCGAGACTGCGAGAAATTTATTGCACAACTTAAGGAGCGTCACCCATTTACCCGCATCAAAATATGCGGATGCATCGAATCGAAAAGCTCTCAGACCGCCGCGGACATAAATGAAAGTGCGCCGTCATCGTCGCCTCCTCCAGTTGCCACCCCTGTGCGCACAGCACGCGCATATTTGAAGGTGCAGGACGGATGTAGCGGCAAATGTTCATTTTGCATAGTTCCAAAGTTTCGCGGAAAATCCGTCTCCATCCCATTTACAGATGTAATTGCCAAAGCACAAGCCTTCATCGAAGCTGGTTACCGCGAAATAGTCGTAACGGGATGCAACTTGTCACTCTACGCTTCCGAAGGCAAGCGCCTTGCCGAATTAATTCATTCTCTTGCATCACTTACGCCAAGTTCATCAGCAGAACGTACTCGCATTAGGCTTGGCTCGGTAGAACCCGGCAGCGCGGCACTTGAATTAGTTCACGCAATGGCCGAGAACGAGAACATCTGCCGCTTTCTGCACATACCGGTTCAATCAGGCTCGAACAAAATTTTAACGGCGATGAAGCGGCCGTATCTAGCTAAAGATGTCGACTTACTGGCGCAAACAGCATTAAGCCTAGTGCCTAATATCGGCCTTGGGTGCGACTTTATAACGGGATTTCCAGGAGAGACTGATGTCGATTTCCTTGCAACGAAATCGATTTTAAAACGCCACGGCTTTTCTACGGTACACGTTTTTCCCTACTCAGAACGCCCAGGTACGAGCGCGGCAACATTTACCCAGCAAATAGATCCTGATATCCGCTCACAAAGAGCTCGCGAACTTTCAACGATAGCAGAATCAACTAGATACGCCTTTGCGCGAAAGTTCTATGGAAAGACTGTAGAAATCGTCTCCGAACGCGAAGGCAAATGCGTTGGGCGCACGTCTGAATACTTGCACTGCAAAGCTATAGGCACAGAAAAACGCAAGGACCTCGTGAAAATATTTATCACGAATATCCATCATGACGGAAGCCTTGAGGGCGTCATACGCTGACGCCCTCAAATTGCGCTACGCGCGCATTACTTCTTAGTTGTTTCGATCTTATCAGACCTGATATCGTCTTCTGTATCAAACGTAACGTCAGGGCCAGCGGAAACAACCGCAAAACGTTTACCTTTGACCTCGAGCTTGTATTCAGTATCCCACGGATCGTAAAGGGCGCCCTCTCCACCGTCAAGGAAAGGCTCCGAATCGCCGCTTACATCAATAAGAACCTTTAAATCACTAGGCGGCGTCGACTTCTTCTTGTTGATCATATAATTCGTTATTGCGCCCTTTATCGTATCGACGCCCGCCTTGGCAGCCGTCTTGCGCGTCTTCTCGATATTGCCTACGACACCCTGCATGCCGATGGCACCGAGAATGCCGATGATAGCAACCACCACGAGAAGTTCAACGAGCGTGAAGCCACGCTTCATAGCGCCCATTACTGCATTTTCTTGTTTCTTATTCATTTTCATTCTCCCTTGGTTTCTGAAGTTAAAGCCGCCTCGGATGCCTCGCCTTCAACATAGCACTCTTGCGCCTCGACCTCATCTGCCGAGCACGAAGTCGAGCTTATAAAATACCACGCTGTGTACGTAGCTAAAGAAGCAAGAATTACAAACGCGAGAACAAACAGCCACCACACCGAAGTGCGCGCGCATTTCGTGAATATACGGCCTAAAGCCATTGAAAAACGCATCTGCTTATTGATTGCCCATCCGCTAGCATTCAAGATTGCCCCGATATCGCGACGCCGAAGTTTAAACCATGTCAAAGCGACAGACGGCATCGAAACAAAAAGTATTATCGAAACTATTGAAGCTATAATCTGCCACGGCCCCATGCCCTTAACGACGGCAAGAACGCTCGCGGCAGCTGCGCCCAGCATGCCAATTCCAATTCCAAGTGCCGCCAAGGAACTGGCAAAGGCGGCTCCGCCCGCACCTTTATCGGCCGCTTTGCCTGCCGTTACAACCTGCACACTCGAATTGAGTTTGCTGCCGGCAGCCGCTTCACGCGAGCCTAAAAACTTCTTGACCATATCGGATATCGTTTCGCCGAATTTACGCCAAGGCGCCCAAAACGCTTCAGCTAGCGAAACTTGCGTCTCAACAACACGCGTAAGTGTTGCCTGCCAGTCTTTGCCGTCGCGATCGTAGAAAACGCCATTTCTGCCGGCATACAATCCAGAGATGGTGCCAGCAGTAACGACGGCGCAGATAATACGCTCAAGTTTCTCGGACGGCCGGGAAAGCTTTGCATAGACTACGCAGCAGTTCGATTTACCAACGAGCGCAGAATGCGCTGCTTCTGATGCGACGTGGAAACATAGATTCAGTTCTTTGCCGTCGATTCTAAGAACTCCTGTCTGGAAAATGGCCTCACCCTTTCCGGAGTAAAGGCGATCCATGATAATGAAGTTCGAAAGAAACTCGCCGAGATAAAGGCGGTAGCGAGCAAGACGCTCTTCAGATACGAGCGCCGTCATCTCGGGGGCGTTTGGTACAGGCTTGGAAGCCTGCCACTCACGGAAAGGAGCAAAAGCCGATTTAAGCTTCTTCCATTGCGTGCGGTCGATAAATGTGAGATCGCCTAAGATTGGTTTAACGCACAAATCAGCAAAAGCCCTAATCGCTTCAATGTGCTTAGGATTAATGCGCTCTGCCAGCGGCAAGACGACATCTGGCTCGTCAGTAACAAGCGGAAGATCTGCAGGCGGAGTAAAGAACTCATCTATAATGGGCTCTACCGCAGTTAACGCCGCAAACGCTTCTGGAGTAGAATCACCACATACCGCAATTTGCGCCTCGCTGCCGCGCGACTGCCAATCATCTACCGCTTTCTGCCAGTCTTCCGACGGCTTAGCATCTGCTAGCGCCGCAATCTTCTGCATGACGGCATCAAGCTTCTCCTGCGCATCGGCAGCAGGGGAAAAAAGCTCTGCCTCACCTATGCCGTTTTCCGCTAAAAACGCTAACGCGGCACGTATTTCTTCGGAGCGAATAAAACCATCACCATCCGTATCAAGGAGTTCTAGCGTGCGCTTATCAAACCTCAACCCCTCTACAGGACAGGAAAGAGCATACCAATCCTTTAAGTCTTGCGAAATCTTTTTTTCCATTTTAAACGCCTCCTTTAAAACACAAGATCAATTGCCTGAAGAAGCACTCTCGTCGATTGACGATTGAATGGCCACCATAAGCTCGTGCGACTGACCGGGCTCAAGCGTTCTTCCGCCCGGCCAATCACTCACCGGCTCAACACAAACATAGCGTTGCCAATCGCCCTCGCCAAAATCAACGATGTTAGCGCCTTCGCCGCAATTCCACACGACTTCGCGCGTATTGCCTGCCGAAACTACTGCGATAGCGCGGCGAAGACCTGGGTCGAGAATTGCAAAAGCATGCTTAGGCGTGTCGGGCAATGCAAAGACATCATCTGGGGCGTAGTCCAGTTTTATGTCGCCCGACCTTTCACCCAAATCATTTTCGCGCGCGGCAAGAAGGCACTCAAAACCATCAACGCCACGGACAAGCGCTTCGTCGCGATTGCGCAAAATAAAATACGGATGAAAACCGCAGCTGAAATCGAACGGACTATCATCGATATTCTTTGTGCGCAACGTCAAATTCAATTTCATCGTCACCGAAATCTCAAGCTCGAGATCGAATTTATGCGGCCATATGGCGAGCGTCTCTTCGTTCGATCTAAGACCAAGCGTGATGCTCGTCATCTCATCGGAATACTCGCTGGCGCGAGGCTCAAAAACGAGCTTCGATGCAAAGCCGTGCTGAGGAAGGCTTTTTGAAAACCTGTTTCCAAACTGAGGCCAGCAGACTGGTATGCCGCCATGAAACGAATCGCCGCGATTATACTCATCGTCTTTCTTAGCTGGCCTAAATATGACTGGTGACTGACCAGTTGGCCTATACGACAAAACATTGGCGCCCAAGAGAGACACTTCTGCAACACCATAACGGCCTGCAAGAACGACATTGGGATAACCGGCAAAGCCTGGCTTAAAAACTATGCGCCCGTGCGCACCGAAACGCGTATTGAATTTTTCTATATTCACGGCTGTATTATATCATGATTAAAAATGGATAAATACCTCTAACATCACCAAATACGATTTTCGCACCCGTTAATGATGCGCGAGATATTTGAGCGATGCTTCAAGATAACGAAAAGCGCAATAAGCCCCGCAACAACTCGCAATGCGATAGTTGCCGGGAATAGCCAAACTGTAATACCCAGTGTAATGGCAGCTAAAATAGAACCTAGCGATATGTAGTGCGAAAGCCATACCGTAAGAACAAATACGCCAAAGGCGATGAGGGACGGGTACGGGGCAAGCGCCATAAAAACACCAAAAGCTGTAGCTACGCCTTTACCGCCGCGAAAGCGCATAAACACAGTTAATGTGTGGCCGATGACACTTGCTACGCCCGCGCACAAAGGCAAGTTCGCAAACTCTGCGCCGCGCCCAGAAAAACATAACGAACAAACGAGCGCAGGCAGTACGCCTTTTGCAAAGTCGCACGCAAAAACCAAAAGCCCCCAACCGTGACCCACGCTGCGGTAAACATTCGTCGCCCCAATATTTTTAGACCCGACCGTCCTAATGTCGACTCCGCGCATACGCCCGACAATATACCCAAACGGTATTGCCCCACCAAGATATGCAGCTATCAAACAACTACCCCAAATCACCATTGCTTCCATGAGCATGATCCTTTCCGATATATTCACATGGCGCCTTATCAGCGCACAACCCCTGAATAAAGCGTATGCCATAACAAATATGGCTCATAAATACTCCAAGCGCCGTAAGAAGCCAAACATCGACACGTAGCGAAAAAGATGTGGCAACTACGAGAGCAGTATAAAGAAGAAGCGGCAGAATAAAAATATTATAGAAGGCGCACGCCACCACCCCACCCGAAAAACCGCAAAGCGCCCAAACGCAAGTTGCCGCGGCAACGAGAATAAGATAAAAAACGAATGCAGACGGCACAAAATACGAAAGACGCAGCGAATTTGAAGGGAAGCGTTTACAGAAATACCCACGGTGGAACGCATAGCGGCCAAGCTGGCGCAAATGCGGCAGGAAAAGCGGCCTTCGGTGATGATAAACAACAATCCACGGATCGTAAATTATGCGGCGCCATCCATCGATTATATCCTTGCACAAAAGCGTATCTTCACCCGGCCAGAAATCGGTCCTGTACCCGCCGATTTTCATAAGCACATCGCGGCGGACAAAAAGATTACAGCTAGGATAATCATCAACATCCCTGCGCACACCACCGGCACGGTATCTGTAGCGATAAGTGCCGGAGACAAGCCAATTGTCATAAACTCGGCCGCCGATTTTAGCCATGAACGTTTCTTTAGGCGGCGTAACACCGGGCCCGCCGACCGCCCCGATCTGGCGTTCGCCAAAATACCTTAGGGCATACTCAAGCCAGTGCGCATCGGGGTACGCGTCGTCATCAATGAACGCCACGATCTCGCCGCGCGACTCGCGAATACCCACATTGCGCTTTTCTGCGGGGCGAACAACACCAGTCGAAATAAACCTAATGCGCTGTTCGTTAGGCCGCGGCGAAACTTCCTCGCCATCGGGCAGGACAATGCACTCCCAGTTCGCGTACGTCTGCTGAACAATTGCGTTCAGGCACTCATCGAGCATCCAGCTACGCTGTGGGCAGGCAATTACTATAGAAACAAGAGGTTGAGATTCAAGGCGTTTCGGCACAAGACATTTGGCATAATATTTAAGGAGCCTTAATCTATAAAACACCGCCAGCGTGTCGCAGATCATGCTCTTAACAGTCGATGCTTTGAGCGCCCCGAATTTATTTCCAAACTTAATTACTACTGGAGCTTCGGCTATCTTCGCGCCTCGACCGGCGGCTATCGCCAGAAGTTCAAGATCAAAGGCATACGCTTTAACGAGCATCCTTTCAAGCGCGGCAGCAAGTACCTCGCGCTTAAAAAGCTTCATGCCAGTTTGCGTATCGGTAATCGGCAATCCAATAAAGAGCCTAACGAATGTAAAATAACAAATGCTAGCTAAACGCCTATGCCACGGATATTGAACAACAGAATCGGGATGCCGTTTCGACCCTATTACGATATCGGCTCCATTTACGACCATCGACTCGAAAAACGCAGGCGTCTGCTGGGGATTGATGTCCAAATCGCCATCTAAAAGCATTACATACCTGCCGGTCGACGCTTGAAACCCAGAGCGGAGCGCCGCCCCCTTACCGCCGTTTGCGCGGCACAATACTGGCTTTACAGTTACGTAACACAGATCGTCGAACTTAAGGCTGGTAAATTTCTCACTCGTCCCGTCACAACTTCCATCGTCAACGGGAATAAGTTCAGCACGTATAGAATGCTTTTCAAAGAGTTCGGCTACCGACTTTAAATTCTCAACTGCCGAAGATGCCAGGCGATAGAACGGCATAACGACCGAAAGCGTATCGCTTCCGAGCGCTTCTCGGGTCAAAACCCATTTTTCTGCAGCTTCTTCACACTCTTTCATCGCGCGAATAATTAGCGCAATTCTACCATATAACGGCGCAAAGACGCAAGAGCCCAACCTATTTTATGCCTATTGCTTTTTTTACCAAAAAAGAGTAATATGTAAGCAAGTCGGCACCGTTGTGGTGTTGGCAAAATACGAAAGGAATGAGTTCATGAAGAAATTGTTGATTCTTGGCGTTTTGGCCGCCATTACTTCTGGATGCGTCATGGTTGGTAAGTCCAACGCAGTTGCCCCCATCATGCTCAACGTCCAGAGCCCTGACACCAGCTTCATCGACAACAGCGTCACCCCTGCTAAGAAGGGCGTTGCCACTGCTTCTGGCATCATCCTCTTCACCGAAGGCGATGCTTCCCTCAAGGCCGCTATGGACAACGGTGGCATCAAGAAGGTTCACCACGTTGATTACGAAGTGAAGAGCATTCTTGGCATCATCGGCTCCACGTCCACCATCGTTTGGGGTGAATAATCTAGAGTTCTAGATTAAGATAAAAAACCGGCGGTTTATTACCGCCGGTTTTCTTTATCCTCTTTTCACGCTTCAGAGCGCAAAGCTGGATCTAACTTGTCGCGAAGCCAATCGGCTATATGGTTAAACGCCAGAACTAACATAAAGATTGCCAGCGTCGTAAACGCCATCTCCCACCAGACCCCCTGCCAGAGCCTTAAGCGAGCATTATTTATCATACCACCCCAACTTGGCTCACCCTGAACACCAATACCT
>JAGBXE010000237.1 GCA_017629455.1 Kiritimatiellia bacterium | reverse complement strand
GCGGTTCCGCCAGTTAAAGGCTGAAACCAATGTGTAAAATGTGTGGCGCCGCGTTTGGTCGCCCACTTTTTCATGCCCTCTGCAACTGCATCTGCGATCGTCGGATCGAGAGGCTTTGATTCGCGCATGGTCGCGATAAGTTTTTTCGCTACTGCAGGCGGCATATTGCCGCGTATTGCTTTCTCTGAGAAAACATCTTCGCCGTATGTCTTTAGGACTGTATCGGACATGGAAGTAAACCTCTTAAGATTTATTTTGTAGCATTCAGGCGTTCGGCCGCTTCGGCGAATGAAAGGAGCGCACGCTCATAAGATTTTTGAGTGCGCGGCAAGTTAGGCCTCATGGAATTAAGCGATTTAGCATACATCACATGAGATTTGTCGGTAGAAGAAACGAAGGGGATTTGCGGTAGAGGCGTACGGTCGCCAGTGCGAACCTTGTTAGCGATGGTGGCGGCAAATTTTCGTATCGAAGGTTTGTACCAGTATTCGGCAGATTCATACTGATGCGATGCGCAGTAACTGCATATCGCATTTTCGACGAGCACCTTCGAAAAGTTCGGATTTTTGATAGGCTCTATTGCATTAAGCCTGTCGTAAGATTCAGCCATTGAATAGTCGGTGTGGAGCGCTAGAATATCGGCCATGAGAGCGCCCATGTCGCTCCAGGCTTGCGCCTTTTGAAGTACTGCCTCGGATGGCATTCTGCCCGCTTTCCACTCATGGTATGCGCGCATCATTTCGTCGCGCGCGAAGGAGACAAGCCTGTCGCCCGTTGTGCGCGCTAAGTCGATTGCATCGCGTTCTGTAAATGAGGTTTTCTGCCAATCAAGAGCGGCAAGCTTACGGAAAATCTCCGCGGCGCTCTGTAGCTCGCACGGCATTTTCTTGGCGGTCCAGAAGGCGGCGTTATTGTAATTTTCGGCATTGTCCTGTTGCCAACGCTGATGCCTCGAAGTGTACTTGCCGTAGTTTCCACCCCAATCGAAAAGACACGAAAGAGGAATAACCTTATCCCAGATAGCCTTCCACAAAAGCGCGTCTTCTCCGTAGCGCCTCTGGCAGAACGACTCTAGAACAGTAGCGGCCGGAACTCCGCCTCTGCGCCAGGCGTTCTCCGTGAAGTATTCCAGGCAAAGAGTATCCGTGTGGCTGGATTCTGGCCAGAAGATGTAGCCCTTGCAGAATTCGTCGTTCTGCACGATCTTCTGACGCTTTTCTATGAGAGGATAGTTTGCGCGTATATCGAGAGCGTCTTCAAAAGCGAGGAATATTGAATATGTGTAGGGGAACTTGCCGACAACTCCCCATTTTGTAAAGTCGTTTCCACCGATTTTTTTCATTTCGGGGCGGTAGTCGCGCGTTGCATCGCCTTCGTAATCCCAAATAATGTCGCGCTTCGGGTCGAGCGTTTTAACGAGTGCTTTTACCTCATCGGGATACCATGTGAAGTAGAAATCCCACCCTGCGAGAAGAACCTTTTTCTCGGGGAAGTCGCGATGGGCGCGCTTTAGGAATTTATCAAGCGCCAGAAGTTTTAGCTTGAGGTTCTCGGCTCTATTTGTGTAGCAAAGGCGTTCGCCTAGACCTATAGTGTGTAAGAGCCCGGAACCTGGTTTGCTGTATGCGTCAACGGCCGTTTGAGTAAGCTTCCAGTATTTATCTACCCACTTATCATCGCGAATGTCCCATACGAGACCGTTGCGCTGTTTATAGCCGCTTGTTGCCTGCGGCAGGAACGGAGGATCTAATTTTTCAAGAAATTCTTCGGGCGTGCGAGAATACCAGTGCGTCATCGTGCCGAAATCCTCCGGAATTTCCAAGCCTCTTGCAAAGGCATAGCGCTGCAAATCCTGACGCAGTTTGCCGCGGAACTGGAGGCTCCAGAACAGCGTGCGGTTGTCATAACCTTCGCCGTGACCGGGAAGATCTTTGGCGGGATCTGGATATGAGACTATTTCAGGGAATGTCCGCTGGAAAAGATCGTCCTGGCCGATACGGAGCATAAAGACGTTGAGACGGCGCTTCAGGCACCAATCGATTTCTTTTTTCCAATCATCCAAACCCCAGTGCTCAGCTTGAAATCTCGTAAGGCCGCGGTGCGCGAAGTAGCGTATGCCGCGCCATTCGAATTGCGCTTCATCACGCACGTTAAGATTTGAAAGATCGATAGAAGCGGACTTTGGCACGATATCCCCGTCCCAGAACCAACGGCAGTTGCCGCGGCGCTCAAGAATGTCGTAGACGGCGTAGAATACACTGCGAAGATTAGAGCCGGTTATTGTAACAGCGGGGGTTGAACCGCTTTTTGCCGACACGATTGTGTATGCGTCGTTGCCCGTAGTTGAAATGCTAGGGTCTATCGCCATGGCAACTAGACCCGCTTGCATTTTCGCTCCTGTTATAAGCTCGTAATATTTGGCAAACTCGGCCTGGGGCAGATCAAGTTCACTTGCTGAAAGAATTGATGCAAATGAGATGGTAATAGCGAAAGCAAACGATTTGACAGCCATTTTAGATTTTTCTTTCGTTGATTTTTTAGAATTAAGCAAGCTTATAGTTCGGCAATGATGCGCTTTGCCCATTCTTTCGATGCCGCGAACTGTTTTACGGAAAACGACTCGTTGGGTGAATGTATGCGGTCTTCAGGTTGCCCCCAGCCAACTAGCAATGGTGCCGCACACGTGGCGTCGCGCAGCGCGGCAACGACAGGTATTGACGCGCCGTTCCAGAGAAACGCAGCTCCGCGCTTATCCATTTGCGAAAGAATGTCTTGCGCGAGACTGAATATCGGGGATGTTAGCGCGAGGCGCAAAGCCGAAGAAAGCCCGCTGTCTTCGGGGAAAGATACGACCATGCCGTCGGGGCATTTAGCTTTGAGATGCTCTTTTATTGCCTCAAATGTGCGCAAAGGGTTTTGCCCTGGAACGAGCCGCGTGGAAAGCTTTGCTATTGCCTGGCAAGGGATTACCGTTTTAGAGCCCGGCCCGCCGTAGCCAGTGTGAATGCCGTTGATTTCGATTGTCGGCTCAAACGATACTCTCTTCACCGCAGGAAGCGATGCTTCGCCGCCGCAAGGCTTTGTGCCGATATCTGCTTCGTATGCTTCAATGCTGGCAAAAGAAGCTTGGGCTGCGGCAAATTCTTCTTGCGTGGGCGGCTCGATTCCGTCGCAGAACCCCTCTACCGCAATAGAGCCGTCGGCGTTGTGCAGTGATGACATCAATTGCGCCATCCCTTGTGCGGCGTTGGGCGCCAAGCCGCCGTATTCCCCGGAGTGAAGATCGCGGTTTGCCGCCGTGAGCTTCACCGTAAAATGGTTGACGCCCCTTAACCCGGCTACGATTGCCGGGCGCAAATCGGCTGCTGCGTTGGTGTCGCTTACGAGCAAAACATCGGCAGCAATTTTGCGCTGAAATTCTTTTTCTTTGAGCAGCGCAAAAATTGCCCCAGAGCCAGACTCTTCCTGACCATCCAGAAGGAATTTTATTGTCGGCATCGGGCTGTGTTTAGCTGCAATAAGCTCGCGTATGCCGCACAGGAAAGCAAATATCTGCCCCTTGTCGTCCTGTGCACCGCGGCAATATACGCGCTCGTTTTTGACGGTAGGCTCGAACGGTGCGCTTTCCCATAGTTCAAGTGGGTCTGGCGGTTGGACGTCGTAATGCCCGTAGACAAGTACAGTAGTTGATCCTTCTGCACCTTTTAATTCGCCGTATACTACAGGAACAGATGCGTTCGAGTTCTGCTTCGCCGCGCCTTGCGGTAATAGAAGTTCTGCTTCAGCCCCGATCTTCTCGAGCCATTTTTTCAACCACATCGCCGCTGAGACGCAGTCTTTCAGGTGAGCAGGATCCGCACCTATCGTTGGAAACTGCAGAAGCTCGAAGTATTCTTTTGAGTCTTGCGATTTCAGCCAATCTTCCATCACGACGTTCATAATCTCCATCCGCCATTGTCAGATTCGGTATATGTAAGAACTAGTTATTTCCAGTTTACGTGGTCACGGTCGACTGCTAATACCCCGCCTAATTCAAGCGAACGTATGGCGGCGTCAACATCGTTGATTTTAAATTGGGCAGTTAGCGTGTTGCGAAGCTTCTTTACGGAACGCGGCGACAGCTTGCGAAGCCTTTCAATTTCGGCCGAGTCTAGCGTGTTGTTGGTGGTAAGCGCGTTTTTTTGTTTGCCCTGATTGTCCTTACCTTTAGGGGCGGAGGACGCTTCTAATTTAGTGTTCTTGACTTCACCTTCTGTTTTGCGTGCTGTTGCGCGCTTACGTGGTGAAGTTGCTGTTTTGCGCTTTGCGTTCTTTGTGCCTACCTTTGGCGTAGGAGCTGTATCAGGGGCTGCGGCAACATTTACTTCGGAAGTTTCTACTTCCACATGAGTGTCGGCTTTAGGCGCTTTAGATACAGGCGCTTTTCTTATCGCGTCGGTGCACGGTATCGGCACAACGGTAGGCTCAGGTGCTCCGTTTAAGAGCGAAAGAACTGTTTCGGCAGATTCCTGAACATCGTAATCAAGGCCATCGCCTACAGGAACTACGATTGAACCGCCTTCTTTGCGCGGCTCAATCGTAACGATGAATGCCGCATTTATCCAAATGGGATGTCCATCGGTTTTTAGAAGTCTTATAAACATTATGAACGTTTCTCAGTTTTTGCAGAGCGGATGCGGCGCTTGAGGCGTTTGCGCACGCCTTCAGTTACGAATACAGATGTGTCGCCTCCGTAGCTGGCAACTTCGCGTACTGTCGAAGCCGTTACGTATGCAAGGTTTTCGCTCGGCATCATAAAGAGAGTTTCAATTTCTGGTGCTAGGCGCCTATTCGTAAGAGCCATCTGAAACTCGTACTCAAAGTCGGAGTATACCCTCACGCCGCGTATTGCTACACAGGCCTTTTCGCGACGGCAGAATTCAACTAAAAGGCAGTCAAGAAGTTTTACTTCGACATTCTTCAAGTTGGCCTTTTTTACATCTTCTCGGATCATTTCAAGGCGCTCTTTGGCGTTGAAAAGGGCACCTTGCTTTTTGCTCGTCGCTGCTACTGCCACAACGAGGCGATCGTAGAGCTTAGCGGCTCTGCATATGAGGTCGAAATGACCCAATGTCATAGGGTCAAAAGTGCCAGGATAGACTGCTGTAGTCTGTGCCATAATGGCGATATTATACCATAAAAACGCGCTAACAAATCAACATTCAGGGTCTGTTCTGACGGCAGGGTTCAGGTAGATAGGCAAAGGATTTGGCGTTAACAAACCCTCATTCTTATTAGCGAAAGCTTCGAGCCCCTTTGCTGTTGGAATGCCCCCCCCCATGTATCGATCGGTAAATACTTCTTTAAGAGTTGTACCTATGCGCACTTCGTCGGCTGTAGCAACGCTAAAGTCGGCAGGGATTACTTCGGTTAGCTCTGAACGCGTTGTCAAAAATACATCGCGCAGGAGCGAATAGCCGTCAAAGAGAGCAATCCAGAATTTGCCGCGCCTAGCATCGCCTACGACGGCTAGGCGTTTGTTGGACGGGGGGATTTTTTCGAGAATCTGGCCGGCAATGGCGCAAGGCGAGGGCAATCCAAGGACTTGGCAAGGAGTGCCGATGGCATAGCCCGTTGCGAATGCTATGGCACTGCGTACCCCGGCAAAACTGCCAGGCCCAGTGCCAATAACAATGCGTGTTACACCATCTAGGTCGAGTTCTTCGACCCAGTTGCCATCGCGGCCAGTACCAGCCGAGCGCTCAATGTAAAGCGTTTTCAATTCTCAAACTGCTTTTTACAAGCTCGCGAGAAGCCCACCGCAGAGGATGAGGTGGCGCTCGCGGTCGGAGAGGGCAGTCTTTACAGTAAATTCGCCCTTAGCTCCGCGCACAACGAGTGTGCCGTCGCCTTCAACTGCCGCGCGGATACCATCGAGCGTAAGCTTGTCGCCAGCTGATATCTTGTCGTAGTCGGCGGGGTTGGCGAAGGTGAAAGGCACAATGCCGAAGTTTACTAAGTTTGCCCTGTGAATGCGTTCAATTGATTTAGCAATTACCGCCTTGACGCCCAAGTACATTGGGCAAAGAGCTGCGTGTTCGCGGCTTGAACCCTGGCCGTATGATTCGCCAGCAATAATGACGTTGGCAAGGTTGTTTGCCTTATTTTCAAGACACTTGTCGTGGAACTTGCGATCGCATGGCTCAAATACGTACTTTGCGTATTCAGGTACGTTGGAGCGGAATTTGAGCCTAGCACCTGCTGGCATGATATGGTCGGTAGTAATCTTGTCGCCGACTTTAATCGTGGCAACAGCCTTGATGTTCTTTGCGAGAGCTTCGCCTTTTGGCACCATCGCAATGTTCGGCCCGCGCACAATCTTCGTGCCTTTAACGCCTTTTCCTGCCGTTTCGCGGTAGAGGAACATTGAGTCGTCAATGGGGAATTTCTTTGGCGCAGGAACGCTTGCCGTGCCCTTCGAGGCGACAAATACGCCAGCTAAGGCGGATGCCGCGGCAGTTTCGGGCGAGACGAGATAGACCTTGGCGGATTTTGTTCCGCTGCGGCCTTCAAAGTTTCTGTTGTTTGTGCGCAAGCTAACGGCGTCTGTCGCAGGGCTCATATGTGCCCCGATGCAGAACCCGCACGCATTTTCAAGGATGCGGCAGCCAGCCTTGATAAGGATCGCGAGCGATCCGTCAGAAGCGAGCATATTTACAACTTGCCTTGAACCGCATGCAATACCAACTTCTACGTCTTCAGCAACGTGACGGCCTTTGAGGATTTGCGCAACGGTCCTGATGTCGCGATATGAAGAGTTTGTGCATGAGCCAATCATGATTTGATTGACTTTAACGCCTTTCATTGAAGATACGGTAATGATATTGCCAGGGCTATGAGGCGCGGCTGCTAAAGGTTCAACTTTTGAAAGGTTGACCTCAAAAATATCGTCGTATTCAGCGCCTGCATCGGGCTCGACCCTCTTAAAGTCTTTAAGGCGGCCTTGAGCGGCGAGGAATTGGCGCGTTACATCGTCGCT
This sequence comes from Kiritimatiellia bacterium, assembly GCA_017629455.1. The sequence continues at coordinate 3,732 of JAGBXE010000237.1, read as the reverse complement.
AGGGAATACGCTAGTGGTAACGCCAAGTTCTGCGCCCATATTAGTAATAGTGGCGCGCGAGGGAACGTCGAGCGTTGCAACGCCACTGCCGCCATATTCAAATATCCAGCCGACGTTGCCCTTTGTGCCGAACTTTTTAAGGACGGTAAGGATGACGTCCTTTGCGCTTACGCCGCGGCGTAACTTGCCTGAAAGCTTAATAAGACGCACTTTTGGCGTAGGAATATGGAATGCCCCGCCAGCCATTGCCACAGCTATATCGATGCCGCCTGCGCCGATTGCGATTTGGCCGACGCCGCCGCCGGTAGGAGTGTGCGAGTCGCTACCAAGGAGAGTTGTGCCAGGCTTGCCGAAACGCTCAAGGTGGAGCTGATGGCAGATTCCATTGCCGGCCTTGGAATAGATAATGCCGTATTTTTTCGCAATAGAAGCGAGAAAATCGTGGTCATCGGCGTTTTCAAAGCCGATCTGGACGGTATTGTGGTCGACGTAGCTTACGGCGAGGTCGTTTTTAACTCTCGGCACTCCCATCGATTCAAATTGAAGATAGGCCATAGTGCCTGTGGCATCTTGCGTCAGCGTCTGATCGATGCGGATGCCGATTTCTGAATCCTTTGCAGGATCCCCCTCAACGAGGTGATTTAAGAGAATCTTCCAAGCAGTGTTTAAAGGCTTAATCTTTTTCATAATTTTCGTATTATACCAAAATTGCCGGGGCGGCTTAAGGGTGCTTGACTGACGTCTGTCTGGGGTGGTATAATTCGATATTATGAAAAAGGTATTGTCTTTTGTTTTTGCCGCTGCAATTTCGTTAGTGCTCGGCTGTGGTTCTTCTAATTCTGTAAGCGCAGAAAGAATCGGTGTTTGCAGTTGGAGCTGGCGCCTTCCGATGCGTCAGGTCTCTGAGCAAATGGAAAAAGCTGGAGTTAAGGGCGTTCACCTTGCGTTAGGGCCGTTTATCGCCCCCGACGAGCGTCATGGCGCGGCAGAGGGCGCCGATGTCTGGCAGTTCGTGAAAGCAAAAGCAGCGAGCGGCGAGTGGAAAATTATGTCAACGATGGTTGGCTTTGTTGGCGAAGATTACACTACGCTCGAAACGATCAAGAAAACTGGCGGCATTGTACCTGACGAACATTGGCAGGCGAATAAGCGCATCGTCAGCGAAGGAGCGCGTCTTACGAAGGAGTTAGGGTGCAAGCTTATGTCGGGTCACGCTGGCTTTCTTGACGAGTCTGATCCGGCGGCGTTTGCGAAATACATCGAGCGCGTCTCATGGATGCGTGATGAGTGCGCAAAGTACGGCGTTACTCTTATTCTCGAATCTGGTCAGGAAACGGCTGACGACTTAGTAAAGTTTATGGATAAGGTGCCAGGAATTGGCATAAACTTTGACCCTGCAAATATGATTTTGTACGCAAAGGGCAGCCCCATCGAAGCGCTTAAAAAGCTGTATCCTTGGATTCGTCAGGTACACATTAAAGACGCTATAGAAACATCCACTCCAGGCACGTGGGGAACGGAAGTTGTCTGGGGCGAGGGTGAAGTTGGCGGCAAGGCGTTTATTGCGGCACTTGAAGAGCTCGGGTACAAGGGCGATTACGTAATCGAGCGCGAGGCAGGGGAAAACCGCGCAGCCGATATTGTTTCAGCCGTTACCAGGTTGAAGGAATAAGGCGTAATTTTTAAAATCATCGTGGAGCGAATATCAGTATGATATTCAAAGTTGCCATTTTAGCGATTTTATGTAATAAGACTCGTAGTCTATTAACGTGCATCGGGATTATCGTCGGTATCGCGGCGGTAATAGCAGTTCTTGCAATCGGCAAGGGCGCCTCCACGATGATGGTAAAAGAAATATCTTCAATGGGTAATAATCTGGTCATGGTATGGCCAGATTGGAACAGGAAGGGGCAGGTCCGCGCCGGAATGGGGGCAGGGCAGACGATGACTGCCGGCGATGCCGAGGCGATTCGCCGTGAATTGTCGCACATTGTTTCTGCTGTTTCTCCCACGGTTAATGTCAGCTCGCAAATTATTCGCGAAAACAGAAACTGGAATTCGCGCGTAAGCGGCGTTGGCTTTAATATGCCGGAGATACGCAATTGGGAAATTTCCGACGGCCGCTTTTTTGAGGAATCCGAAGAAAGAAGTCACGCACGCGTGTGCGTAATAGGAGCAACTGTTAAAAACAATCTTTTTGACAGTGATGAAGATGCCGTTGGCTGTACTGTGCGCATAGGAGCGATGCCTTTTAAGGTTGTGGGCGTACTTGCGGCAAAGGGGGCTAACAGCTGGGGCCAAGATCAAGACGATATAGTGATGGCTCCTTATACGACAGTTGGAAGGGTGCTCTCACGCTCAAAGTTTCGTTCGATTAATATGATGAACATCTCGCTGTATTCAATGGACGACGTTGAAGAAGCCAAGCGCGAGATAACGGCGCTTCTTCGCCAGAGGCATAAGCTAGCCGATTACCAAGACAACGATTTTGAAACGCGCGACACAACGGAAATCATGAATACAATCGGTTCAGTGTCGAGCCTTATGACAATCTTGTTGACGGCAGTTGCGGCCATCTCGCTGCTCGTAGGCGGCATAGGCATTATGAATATTATGCTTGTGAGCGTTACCGAGCGCATAAAAGAAATAGGTCTTCGTATGGCCATCGGGGCGACACCTGCTAATATTCTCGGCCAGTTTATTCTGGAAGCTATCGTTCTATCTACAGTTGGCGGCGCAATTGGTGTAGTAGTCGGGATAGTTGCCGCGCGAATGATTGGCGAGGTGAATAATTGGCCGATAGTCATTGAGGTGTCGAGCGCGGCGTATTCATTTTTGTTCTCGGCTTTCGTCGGGATGTTCTTTGGTTTTTATCCGGCGTATCGCGCGTCGAAGCTCAATCCAATTGATTGCCTCAGGTACGAATAGGCGATGAAGTTCTTTAGTTCCATCTCCCGCGTGCGCGTGGCGCTCTTCATAGCGGCGGCTCTGTCGATGCTGTGGGGTTTTCGCCTACTTCTCCTGGAGCATGCGCCAGTTGTTTTTAATGACGAGATGGAAGATCTCTCATACGGCTGGTATGTGCCGGTTTTTTCGCTGTATGTCCTGTGGAGAACTCGCCGTGAGCTTCTTTTATCGGTGGGGGAAGCTTCGCCGTGGGGCGTTTTAATTTCGTTGCCGTTTTTCTTTGTTGGCTTTCTTGGCGCTGCTGGAAGTCAGATACGTTTTGAGATTATAGGTTTCGTTGGCGTTTTGCAATCGCTTATTCTTGCGTTTTTTGGTAGACGCACAGCTAAGCTTACGCTCTTTCCAGTTTTGTTTTTGCTCTTTTGCCTTCCGCTACATTCGTTTCTCGATTTAGTGACGATACATCTAAGGCTTTTTGCAGTCACTGTTTCATACATACTACTTAAAGGTTTTGGCGCTGATATAATCTGCCGCGGAACAATGCTTTTTTCCTCTACCGGTTCGTTTTCAATCGATGTCGCCGAGCCGTGCAGTGGATTAAGGTCGTTATTTGCTTTGATGGCTTTAACGGCTGGATATGCGTATTTTAATCAGCCTACATGGACAAGGCGTTTAGCGCTTTTTGCGCTTTCAATACCAATTGCTATTATCGGTAACGTAGCTCGTATTCTTTCAGTTGTCGTTGTAGCTATGAAGTCTTCAGCCAATTTCTCTACAGTTTTTTATAATGATTATACGGGGTATGTCGTTTTACTCGTAGCAGTC
>JAGBXE010000236.1 GCA_017629455.1 Kiritimatiellia bacterium | reverse complement strand
TTAATGAAGGATCTGCCGCCCTAAGACCTCTCACTATGGCGGCGGCAACATCGTAATGGAGTTGCCAACGATCGCGAGAATGGCAACGTTTGCAAAATTCATTGCCGCGATCAACACCATAACTGTCAGAATACGCATCTAGGCACGTAGTAAGGCCCTCGCCGTTTGATATATTCAAATAGCCGCCCAAGCCTGGCACCTCAGTAAAAACATCACGAATAGCTTCTTCGATGTAAGCAAGAACTTTAGGCTCTGATGGGCACCACATTGTCCAGCCGCTTCCTGCAAACCTAACACCGCCAAGCTCTGGATGAGCTTCTAAAAGCTTATCTCCCGGCTTAAATGAAACGGGCTCATTGCCAAATATCCAAAGCGCCAATGAATGATCGCGGCATTTTTTGGCGATACTGCGTAATTTCCGTATTCGCCTTTCTCCGTCAGGCGTGCGCGGGGTAATTGACGTTTTGGCAATCGAACGCAAATTTACGCGCATCCAGACGCCATTCATTCCGCAATCGGCTACTCGCTTAAGCCATTCTTCAGGGAAGTAATCGACGTCATCTTTAAGACCATCACGATCTTCAGGAAGATTAGCGTTATAGACGATGCGATTTTCAACCCACGGCCGATCTAGCGCTCCAGCACCGCTTAAAAGCGGAACTAATGCACAAAGAACAAAGAATAGCGCCTTACCCATAGTTAATTCAATCAAGTATGTCGGATGTGAACTCTTTGGCGGTGAACGAATATACGCCATCGCTATACTTTACATTACCCTTGCGCGGCAGTAGCTTGCCGTACTTCGCAGGCAACGTAAATGTGCAGGCATTATCGCGCTTAACGCCAATAACGAGAACGCGAAAGGCGCCCTTTCCGTCGGAAAGCGCCACAACGCGCGTTTGTCCGCGAATATCTTTGCAGGCAATTTCCTCAATGGGCTCGCCAGACAAGATAAACGGCTCTAACGACCAAAGATCTGCAACAACATTTTTTACACGCTCGCGGCGAAGCGGAATCCACTCTGGCACGGGGCCACGATACATGTCGAAATACGAATAGAACGCAAAGCCCTTAACGCCCCACGAAACATACATTAGAGCAACGGAAAGCATTTCGTTCTCCATCGGTTCGCGCGATTCTTTTATGTAACGCTCGCGGTCATTAACGAGGTGGCGGCGAGTATTGCCCCAGTTAAGGATCTGCGGAGCGTGCCAGCCCAAAGCCGATGTTGCAGCGAGTTTTGCGCCGTAATTGACCATATCGGTTAAGTCGGCACGATCGCCAGAGTCAATCGGATACTTATCGCCACCTTGAATATCGGCGCACGAAAGGTACGAAAATGGCGAAAAGATATTGCAAGTTGTGACAACACACCCAGGCGCTTCTTCATTTAGTACGCGGCGCAATGTCGTAAGCGGCGCAATGCGCTCAGGGCCAGCCTCATCCATCGTATAAAAGCCGATAACGGCCGGATATGAAGCAAGCTCGCGCGCAAGTTTACGGGTGCGGCAGTTTGGATCGGAGAGATTGTCACTTGCGTTCTTCCAACTGAAATCGTCGGCCAACGTCCTTAAGCCGCATTTCGCGACACGAGCATAATGTTCAGCACGCTTTTCTGGAGTTCTAAGCTTGTACGTGCCATAATCGTAAAGAAGATTAAATCCAAGCTCCTTGCATTCGCGAAGACCATCTTCTTTTCCTCCAAAGCCGCCTTCTTCAACGGGATCGACGGAATTGCAGTAAATACCCATCGCCAAAAACGGTTTACCATCTACAATCGGCACACCATTTTCCTGAACGAAAATTTCACCCTTCTTAGGCTTATACGTTGGAGTAGCCGTCAAATCAAACGTGCGCGTTTCATAAGTTTTGCCAGCATCATCTACGAGCGTAACTAAAAGCTTTACAGGCCCAGTGTAATCAATCTTGCCAAAGTCGACGGTAAAGACGCCGCGCTTGTCGCTTCTTTGCTCGTCCTTTGCAAGAATTGAGCCATCGGGCTTTGCGAGAGACGCCTTGTAAATGGGCTTGCGGCCTTTATCAAGATAAGGCCCTAGAAAATTAGTCGAAAATCGCATGCGCGCGCGCTCGTTGAAAATCTTGAAATGCGTAGGCCAAACATGGCAAATTTCCCACACTGGCTTATCGCGCTTTATCCCTACATTATCCACGTAGGAATAATTCTGAGGGCCTAGCTTATGCCCGTTATGCACCTGCGAGAAAATAATAAATTGATAGCGATATTTAGGATCGCGGCCTGAAATTTTTGGAATAAACTTTGTCTCATGGTGCGTCCAGCCGTTATCAAGAGGAGTACGAACCTCGCCCCAAAAACCACTGTGATACTTGCCTGTCTTTCGCTCTAGAATCTGGACTGCCGTCACGGTTGCAACTTTACCGTGATGAAGCATATCGCAATGAAAGATATAAGGCTGGCCAGGAACTATATCAAAGCTTTCATCAAACGGCACCTCCCAAACATAACGCCCTTTAAGTGGACGCACAAGGAGCCCCCCATTGCCATTAACTCCGTAAGGCCCTATCTCGACATTTTCGTTTATGACACCACGTTTCGTAACGTCCTCAAAACTAGGGTTAAAAAACGCTGCACCTTCCGCAAATGAAGTTGCTGCCAAAACGAGAGCTAACAATGAAACAAAACGCTTTGCCGTTACTAGCATCATCACTTTAATACCCCCCTATC
>JAGBXE010000235.1 GCA_017629455.1 Kiritimatiellia bacterium | reverse complement strand
TACGCCTGAGCATCCGTTTGATAAGATGGAAGCAGGCGAGATTGCCAATCTCGAACGAGCATATTCTACTATGGTGCCCTTGTTTGCAAGGCTTGGTTCGGCGCAGGCTGATCGCGTCATCAAGTTCGGCCAGGAGTATCTTGATCTTTTCCCAGAGGGTAAGGCTCGTACGGAAATCGGAAACTGCATGAACCAGGCCAAGGCTGACTTGCCTGCTAAATGATGAACGGTGTGCATAATATGAAAGGCGGAAGATCGATGAAGAAAGCGATATTGGTGTTGTCGGCGCTCGCGGCGGCGGAGCTCTTCGCTATACAAGGTTCAGTTTCAACGGAAACGGAAACCTTTGCCGGCGAAATAAAGTGGCACGCCAGAGACAAGAAGTACATTATTGAGAAGGGCAAGATTACAAAGGAGTTCAAGCTTGCCGACGTTATTAGTCTCGACATCCCCAAACCTGCCAATTTTGACAAGCTCGTTAGCATGGTCGAAGGCGGCCAGGGGGCAAGCGCCATCGCGGCTCTTCAAAAGATTGTCAGCGAGTACAGGATGCTCGTGTGGGATAAGCAGGCCGGTCGCTACCTCGCTTTTGCCCATCTTTCAGCAGGCAACGCCCAGAAGGCATACGATGCCTGCAAGCCCATCATCAATGAAGATAAAGAGGCGGCTTATGCTGGCGATTTGGCTTTTGCGTATTGGCAGGCTTTGCTGAAGATCGGAAAGACCGAAGAGTTGGAGAAGCTTCTTAAAGACGCCGCCACAAAGGGCGATCGCGCTTCTTCGGCGGCGGCCCTCGTTATGCGCGGCGATATTATCGTTTCCTCGTCGAATGATGCGCCGGAGCTTTTGAAGAAGGCTCTTCGTGACGGCTATTTGCGCGTCGTTCTTATGTATCAGGATTCCTCATGCGTCCGTGAACGCCGTGAGGCGATGCTTAAGGCGGCACAGTGCTTCGACAAGCTCGGTCAGTCTTCGCGCGCAGAAACCCTCCGTGCGCAGGCCAAGGGGGCGTAAGGAGCGCTTTAAAGGCAGTAATTTAGGTAGTTTCAAGTTTAACATAAAAGTTAATTAAGTCCAAGGAAGGTACGAAATGAAAAAGTTGATGAAGTCACTTGTTGCGATGTCGATTATCGTCGGTGCGTGCGCAGCGCCTATGGCTGCATACACGACCCTCGGTCAGGAGCTGACGGCGACTGAAGGCGGCGGTGCGGTTGATTCTAATGCCACCAAGCCTCAAGGCAACTCGGGCGGCGGCTTCTACGATATCGTCTTTGGTTCGGGTATCGTCGGTATGCTTTTGTGGTTCGCGCTTTTTGGTGACGGCGCGCTCGCTATCTACTTCGCGATTGACTCGGCCGTTCTTATTAAGCCGGATAAATTGATGCCTAAGAAGCTCATGGACGGCGTGCAGGGCGCGATGGCTGAAGGCGATGTTGTAAAGGCTATGGAAATATGCCAGCAGAACCCTTCGGCGATGTCGTCGATCGTTCTTGCTGCATTCCAGCACATCGAAGAAGGTTTCGAAGCTATTCAGGAAGCTGTTACTGCCGCGTCCGACTTTGAACAAGAGAAGATTCAGCAGCGTCTTAACTGGATTTCCGTGTGCGGTAACCTCGGCCCGTCGCTCGGCCTCTTGGGTACGGTTCAAGGTATGATCTTGACGTTCCAGGCTCTCGCTTCTGGCGGAGCTGGCGACGCAGCTGCACTTGCTAACTCGATTGGTCAGGCGCTCTGGACGACGGCCGGCGGTCTTATCGTCTCGATTCCTTCAATCACCATCTTCTACTCGATGCGCAACAAGGCTAACCGCCTTATCCTCAAGATGACGGCGATGACGATGGAGATTCTTAACGGCTTGAGGAACGTTTCGGTCGATCCGAACGCCGAGGGCGAGGTCGCCGCCGAGGAAGTTCAGGCTTAAGTTGTAAGCACCGTTATCTGTTGAACGGGGCTAGACAATGGCAAAGAAAAATCAAGAGAATCCACAGCTCGACATGACGCCGATGATCGACGTCGTGTTCGAGTTGATCATCTTCTTCGTCGTCACGTTGACTGAAGCGCAGAAGAAGGATGACACAATCGAGCTGGAGGATGGGCAAAGCGGTATAGTGCTTACGCCAGAGGAGTTGCCGCCGTCGCACATGATGATTGATATTGGTCTTAACCGCAAGGGTAGGCCGCGCATCTCTATGGGCGATCGCGAAATAACTCCTGATGAAATCGGTCGCAGGGTGAAGGAAAGAATGCGCAAAATGGGCGAGTTCCCGGTAATGATCCGTGCCGACTACGCCGTGCCGCATTACGCTGTCGCCCGCGTCATGAATGCTTGCACCGCTAACGGGATATGGAAAATATCTTTCGTCGCCGTGCAGGAGGACAAGACGTACAAAGACGATGCGGGTTTGAGAGCCAAGTTGCGCCAGATCCAAGAGGGTAAGCGTGTTAAAGGCGGCCCGCGTGCTCGTCTTTTGACGAAGTTCCCGAACCAGAAGCCGAAGAAGAGGAAGTGAGGCTTTCAGCATGGCGAGAAAAGAACAGGAGAATCCGCAGCTCGACATGACGCCGATGATTGACGTCGTGTTCGAGTTGATCATCTTCTTCGTCGTTACGATTCAGCAGGAAGACATATATTCGAAACTGAACGCGAATAGGCCTGCACCATCGGCGTCTTCGAGCTCTAGCGAATCGGACACTACTGTGACGATTGAAATTGGCCGCGGGCGTGATGCAAACGGTGTGCTAGTATACAATAAACGCGAAGTCAAAAGGTCGGAGCTTGACCGCAACTTGCGTGAAGTCGCGCGTACGTCGACTAAGACGCCGATCGTAATCAAGTGCACAGAAGATTCGCCTCACAAGGCGCTTGTTGATGCGCTCGATATATGCTACCGCAATAAACTTTTCAGCGTGAGCATCTTTACGATGTAAACGTGACCTGATTGTCGCACGGAGGATACGCAAGATGGCCGATGAAATAATCGACAATGAGGCGGAGTTCGAAGAAGAATCTCCGTTGACGGCCGAAGAGCTTTTTGAACTGCATAAGGCTGAGATTGACGCCGCGTTTGAGGAAAAAGGATTCTTCAGGCGCATGAAGGAAATGGTGTCAGGTCTATCGAAGCCTCGCTCCTCGCCCGAGTATAAGCTTGCCCGCACGGAATTGCAGCGCCTTATCGCGCCGCTTGCGGCTGTTTTGTTGCCTGTTCTTGGTATCGGCATCTTATTTGTCGTTACCGCAGTTACAGGCCAGAACAAGGCGGCAATTCAAGTCGAAATTGCCAGCATTCAGGACGAAGAGCCAGAGTTGGAAGAGCAGGAAGAACCAGAGGAGATTGAAGAGCAGACGCCTCCGGAAGAGCCTATCGACATTACCGTCGATGCGCCAAACGTTAATGTTACCGATGTTGTAACTCCAACGGCTACGCCGGTAAATGAGCCGGTTTCAGTTAAGCCTGCCACTCAAGATTCAGTTGCGCTTATTAAATCGCCTGTTACGATGAAATCGATGACAGGTTCGCGCACGCCTGGTTCAATTGGTGCGGCTACTCGTGGCGGAGCTAACTTCGGCGACGCGCAAACTGAAGGCGCCGTTCTAAAAGCTCTTAGGTGGCTTAAGAAGACGCAGAAACCCAACGGCTCTTGGATGCCAAGCCCGATCTCGAATACGGCGCTTGCTATTTTAACGTTTCTTGCGCACGGCGAGACGCCTGCCGATTCAAAGGAATTTGGAAAGACGGTTGAGAATGCTCTCCAATTCCTGATCGAGTCGGTGACGATCCGTCCAGATGGCGAGCCTTCGTTCAAGGGTACCGACGCTCACGAATATGCTACTTTAATTGCAACGTACGCTTTGTGTGAGGCCTACGGCATGACGCGCAACCCGAACACAAAGATTGTCGCTATGCAGACGCTTCAGCGAATAGTCAGCAACCAGTCTCCCACAGGCGGTTGGGACTATAAGATGAACAAGAAGTCTACTCGCGACGACGTCTCTTACGCAGGTTGGGCGCTCCAGGCGCTTAAGGCCGGCAAGATGGCGGGTATGCAGCCTGAAGGGTTTGAAGCTTGCATCAAGAAAGCCGTAAGGTGCCTTAAAACGCGTAACTTCAAGAACGGCGGCTTTAACTATTGTGCTGGCGGCGGTCCAACGGGATTGACTGCTACTGGCTGTTTGGCCATGCAGCTTCTTGGCTACATGAACGAAGCCGAGGTTAAAACTGCCCTTGATACGATGCGTCCTTGGCAGCCCAGCTTTACGGGCGTAAAGGGCAAGCGGCTTACGGAAGCTCTTCCGACGCAGAATCCGCAGTACTACTGCTATTATGCCGCTCAGTGTAAATACCAGGCTGGCATGTGCGCTGGTGCGACGGCTGCTAATGTTAAATCATGGCAGGAGTGGAACCTCGCGATGAAGCAGCTTTATCCGCGCACGATGATTACGCCGAACGAAACGATTCCCGGTCCTGACGGCAAGCCCCGCAAGATTGGCTATTGGAAGAACAACGATGCTACGTGTTCTAGCGGCGGCGATACGATGGCCACTTGCCTTTGCGCGCTTCAGCTGATGGTTTATTACCGCTATTTGCCTACGACGCAGACGAAGGCTGCCAAGGCGAATACGGAAGCCGATGAGAAAAAGGACGAGAAGAAGGACGAAGTCGAAGTTGAAGTCGACATCTAAGTTCTAGATGTCGCGCTTTGCCCTTAGAGGCGCAAGTAACCTGCTCTTAAGCGTTAGACGCGAACGAGCAGGTTATTTCTTTTAAGTGCGCGTACGGCGTCGCAGTCGAGTGTGTGGCCAGCCCTAAAGCTTACAACAGTTCCGCAGAAGCGATCTTCGCCGACGAGTGCAATAGCCGCCATTAAATCGAGCGTAGCCCTGTGCCAGATTGGCTCAAGGAATTTGTCTCCGACCTTAAAGCGCGGCTCTGTGTAGAACTTGCGTTTGCCGTGTATGAGAATATTCTTCTCGTTGTAGCCCATGTTCCTCGTAGAGGCGAAGAGCTTGCCAACGGTCTTAGCTAGCAGGTACTGTTTACGCGTAGCGTTTGTACGGGCGAACGCCGCATAGCGGAAAGTTTCGGCAGTTACATCGAAGAGTATACGCTGGCAGCCAATAATCGTATTCCATGAAATTGCGCAGTCGATACGGAGATTGCGCTCGCCATTTTCCGCGGGAAGGAAGAGCAAGAAATCGCCGCGATCTCCGCCGAAAGCGACGGGTTCCTTAACGGTGACGTACGTTGCATCTTCATCGGTAGGAATTATCGTTGCGTGTTCCATCGCCTTGATAAGAGGCAAGGAGGATTGCGCAAAAAGCGGCGGATCACCGGAGTTCACCTTGAGCAGCACATTATCCACCCCAAGGCCGGTTTTGAGCGCTACAATATGCTCAACCATCCTGAGGTAGTTATGGGGCGAACCTGAGCGCAGCACAAGGTTTTGCGCGCTCGTCCAAAGGTTTGCAATATCGACTTTAGTATCGAGCTGACCTGGAAGGTCCATGCGGCGTATCCACCACCCTGGGCGTTCGCTGGGTGAAAAAGTAAGAGTGCGCTTGTGGCTACCTTCAAATGTACCAATGCCGGAAACTGGAGCTTCGCCTCCGAGCGTAAAGCGCTTTGGCCCGAACGGGCAGCAACGCGTGGGCGCAAGGCGCGTTTCGTCAATCGGCAACGTGGAGAAGCGAGCGTATGCCGATGATATCGCCGCTTCATCTCCGAAAACTATGCGACCGATTTTGTATTGAGGCATTTGCATGGCTTGTAATTTTGTTG
>JAGBXE010000234.1 GCA_017629455.1 Kiritimatiellia bacterium | reverse complement strand
GTTTTCGGTTCTGGTCAGGGCTTCTCGTGGAAGTTCTTCTGGTCAGGGCTTGTGAATCTTGATCCGGAGCCGTGCCCGAAGACGTTCGACTGGGATATGTGGCTCGGGCCTGCGCCGTGGAAACCGTATAACAAGCACCGTACCCACGGTACGTTCCGCGGATATTGGGATTACGATTCCGGCGGGCTTGGCGATATGGCGCAGCATTACCTCGATCCGCTGCAGTACTTGCTTTGCAAGGACGAAACAAGCCCGGTTAAGATCGATTACATTGGTCCTAAGCAGCATCCGGAGTCGGTCGGCAGGTTCGATCGCATTACTCTTACGTATGCCGACGGGACAGAGGTCATTCTTGACGGCGATGAGTCGCTTAAGGATGAACCGTTCCTTCGCGGTTCCAACGGCACGACCGTTTGGCCGGTTGGTAAACTCGACGGGAAGAAAGATCTTAACAGTGGCTGGACACCGGGCGAAAACGGCGAAGAAAAAGTTTTCGGCATGCTCGACGGCAACCGCAAGCGTCTTAATGTCGCGTCGATTCTGCGCGATCTTCCAGAGCCCGCGCCTCAGCAGACCGATTTTATGGATTCGGTCCGCACGCGCCGCAAGTTCTGCCTCAACGAAGATACGGGCTTCCGCAGCTGCACGATGTTCAACTTGGCAATCGTTGCCCAGCGCCTCGGCCGCGGCTTTATGTTCAATCCCGATACGCTTCACGCGGTCGACGACCCGGCGGCAGAGCGCTTCCTCTATCAGAGCATGCGCGAGCCTTGGGCTTCGGAGTTTGCGAAGAACGCCTAATGGCGCAGAATTAAGAAAGGGGATATTACCTAAATGAAGACAATATTCTTTTCGATGACCGTTCTTCTTGCAGCTGCCGCGTTGGCAGCTCCCAAGAAGAGTGCATACGATATCCGCCCGGCCGACAGGGATGCAAAATATCCTACAGCCGTTGTGTGGGGTGCCACTAACGACGAGAAGATCGCAGCTGCAACCGAAGAATCGGTCCTTGCGGAATTTGTTTCCAGCAAGGAGGCGGCAATGGCGCTTCTTTCGAAGATCGGTACTGCGTATCTCGGTGATCCCATCGCCCTTACTCAGATTGCTGCCGTTTCGCAGTACGTCATGCAGAGCGATCCGTGCTGCCTTCTCTTCTGGAAGCCGAGCCCCTCTGCAGGTCGCAAAATCTGGGTGGACGCGTTGCTTACCACTGCCGAAACAAATGGCGATGAGTACGTTAAAACGTTCTGTCTCGACCAGGTTCGCTGGTGCGCCTGCAAGGCGCCGTGCGCAATCAGGCGTGTAGCGCTCATCGGTGTTAAGTCTGGCAGCAAGGCTGTTAAGCAGATGTCAGATATGGTTGTTGCCGAGCTTGAATCAAGGTGAAACTTGTTGTTATAGATGTTGGCAACACATCAACGGCCGTCGGTTTATGGACCGACGGCCGAGTTTCCAACACGCATCATATTGATTCGGCTCCAGAAAGGGCTGAAAAGGCCGTCTTGCGTCTGGCGCGAGGTGGCGTTGATGGCATAGCCTATGCGTCGGTAGTGCCGAAGCAAAATTCCCGTTGGGAGAAATTTGCAAAATCGGCAAATATTCGTTTCCATAAAATTTCGCACCGCGATTTTTTGCGCGGCAGGCAAGATATAACTCTTGATTATCCAAAACCCGCGACGATCGGCCCCGACAGGCTTGCAGACGCGTCAGCTGCGGTTTCTCGCTATGGCGCACCCGTCTTGGTGATGGATTTTGGAACTGCCCTTACGGCAGCCGTGGTTACTGCCGATCACGTATGGAGAGGCGGCGTTATAGCGCCTGGCTTTCCGCTTATGCGCGATTATCTTTTCGAGCGGACGGCGAAACTACCCAAGATGGTTCTCGGGCGCGGCACAGCTCCGAAAATCGGCCGCTCGACAACTGGCGCGATGCGCTTTGGCGCGCTTGTCGGGTATCGCGGAATGGTGCGCGAGATAGTCTTGCAGCTTAAAAAGAATTTCGCCTCAGATTTTAATCTCGTAGCGACCGGAGGCTACGCCAAATGGGCGCTCTCCGGCCTTGATCTTGACTTTAAGATCGATCCTACTCTGACGCTTTACGGCGTTGGGCTAGTCGCCTCGCGCGTAATGTCATAAATTAGCGAACGGGTTGCACGAGAAGCCCTGGCTTGAAGCTGGGGCGAATGTCGTGCGCCTTTCGCGCTGTCTCGCGCCGCCGCCCGCCTGCGAGCCGCCTCCGGAGACACCTAGCGTCGGCTTTGATTTTGCAGAAAGCGAAATGCGCCCACGAGCAAGATCAATTCCTATGACAGTTACATTTAAGCGATCGCCCGCCTTAACGACTGACGAAGGATCGCTTACGTAGTTGTCGGAAAGTTCGGAAAGATGAACTAGGCCGTCTTGGTGAACTCCGATATCGACGAAAGCGCCGAATGCCGTTACGTTTGTGACAACGCCTTCAAGCTTCATTCCTTCGCGCACGTCTTCGATTTTTGTGACGTCATCGCGGAATTTGGGAGGCTCAAACGATTTACGCGGATCGCGCCCAGGTTTTACGAGTTCGGCGATGATGTCTTTAAGAGTCGGTTCGCCTACTTCGCTTGTGATGTACTTTCGGATATCAATCTTTTTAGCGGCAACAGCGTTACCAACGAGATCGGTTACGGAAAGCCCCGCATCTTTAGCCATGCGCTCAACGAGCTCGTAGCGCTCGGGATGTACAGCCGAAGCGTCGAGCGGGTTTTGCGCGCCGCGAATACGCAAGAAGCCAGCGCACTGTTCGTATGCCTTTGGCCCAAGCCCCTTTACCTTTTTAAGATCGTCTCGCTTCGTAAAGCCGCCGTTTTCGTCGCGCCAAGCAACGATCGCCTGCGCAAGAGCAGGGGTAAGGCCAGAGACGCGTTCGAGAAGGGGCGCGGAGGCGGTGTTGAGTTCAACGCCAACGCCGTTTACACACGATACGACGACATCGTTTAGTTTTGTGCCGAGCAAGGTTTGCTGGACATCGTGTTGGTATTGCCCAACGCCAATTGCTTTCGGATCGATTTTTACAAGCTCGGCAAGAGGATCTTGAAGACGCCTGCCAATTGAAATGGCGCCGCGGACCGTGAGGTCGAGATCTGGAAATTCTTTACGGGCAATCTCGGAGGCGGAGTACACGGAAGCTCCTGCTTCACTTACTGAAACGACAGTTGGCGAAGGTATTTCGGGGTGCTGCGCCTTGAGGGTTTTAAGTGTTTCGCGCACGAAAGCTTCAGTCTCGCGGCCAGCAGTGCCGTTACCTACGGCGACTGCTTCAGGGCGATACTTAGAAACGATAAATGCGATTGCCTTCATCGCTTCCTGCGCTTTTTGCTGCGGGTAGATGACGGCCTTGCCGACGTACTTGCCAGTTTTGTCGATCATCGCCACTTTGCAGCCGGTGCGGATGCCAGGGTCGATGGCAAGGACCGCCTTGCCGCCGAGCGGCGGAGCTAAAAGCAAGTTACGCAGATTTTCGCCGAACACTTCAATCGCATCGCGGTCGGCTTCAGTTTTCTTGCTGACTGTAGCGTCAATTTCGCACGAAGGGGCGAGAAGCCGCTTGTATGCATCGCAAGAGGCTAGCTCGATTTGCTCAAGTGCATTGTCGTTGACGTCGCCAGTTTCAGCGGAAATGATTTCAGCCATTCTCGCCAAAATCGGCTCAGGGTCGAGCTCGAGGCGCACCCAGAGAACTTTCTCGGCCTGACCGCGGCGGATCGCAAGATAGCGGTGTGATGGAATCTGGGAGATGGGCTCTGAAAATTCGTAGTACTGCTCAAACTTGGTTGGCTCCTTAGGCTTGGGGCTAGCTACTTCGCTTTTTACCATAGAGTTCGTAGCGAACTGAGTACGCACTAAGCCGCGCACGTCTGCGATGTCGGCAATGCGTTCGGCGAGAATGTCGCGCGCATACTGGAGGTCTTCTTCAGTGGCGTTTTCAAGTTCGCCGCTTTTGCCGTTGCCCCACGTTCCATTCCATATGGCATCGGCCAAAGGTTCGTAGCCTTTTTCTTTTGCCGTTTGCGCGCGCGTGCGGCGCTTTGGTTTGTAGGGCTGGTATAAATCTTCGAGAGCGCTTTTCTGCCAGCAAGCATCAATCTTTTCGCGCAGGCTGTCGGTGAGTTTGCCTTGATCGTCGATTGATTTTAAGATCGCCTCTTTACGCTCGAGAAGTTCGGTAAAGTAAGTGCGGCGCTCTTGGATTTTCGTAATCTGAACTTCATCAAGGTTGCCGTGAGCCTCTTTGCGGTAGCGGGCTATGAAGGGAACGGTGCAGCCTTCAGAGAGGAGTTTTGCAACAGCCGCTACACATTCGGGGCGGATTGAAAGTTCGGCTGATATTTTGGCAAGTGCTACTTTGTTTTCCATTTTTGCAGATATTATTTTCACCCTTTGAATCCATCAAGCACAGTTTCTTTAGCGCGCTTTGATTGTTTGGGGTAGTCAAGTGTGTAATGAAGCCCGCGTGATTCGCGGCGGGCGCGAGCAGAGCGGACGATAAGCTCGGCGCAGACGGCGAGGTTGCGCAGTTCGAGCGTATCGGGAGTTACGAGATAGCGGAAATAGTAATCGCGTATTTCGCTGCGGAGCGTTTTAAGCCTACGAAGCGCGCGGTCGAGGCGCTTATTGGTGCGCACAATACCGACATAATCCCACATCAGGCGGCGAATCTCATCCCACATATGCGAAACTAAAACAGCTTCATCAGGAGGAACGGCGCTACCTGTTTTCCAGTCGGAAATATGCGGCGGCTTTGCGCGCGGCCAGCGGCACGGATGCGGCCCGAGACGCGCGGCGCAAAGCCTTGCTGTTACTACAGCTTCCATAAGAGAGTTTGATGCAAGGCGGTTAGCACCATGTAACCCCGTGCAGGCGCACTCGCCGATTGCTGAAAGGCCAGGAACGGACGTTTCGCCCTCAACACTTGCCTGAATGCCGCCGCATGCGTAGTGGGCGGCAGGCACTACCGGTATGAGGTCGGTGGCCATATCGATTCCGAATTCAAGGCATGTGCGGTAGATGTTCGGGAAGCGGTTCATCAAATACGCACGGCCTTTTTTGCGGATGTCGAGGAACATGCAATCGTCGCCGGTACGTTTCATTTCGCTGTCGATGGAGCGCGCTACGATATCGCGCGGAGCGAGAGAGCCGCGAGGGTCGTATTTCTTCATGAACGCACGGCCGCGGCGATCGACTAACTCTGCGCCTTCTCCGCGTACGGCTTCGGAGATAAGAAACCTTTTGGCCTGCGGATGGTAAAGGCACGTAGGATGGAATTGGACAAATTCCATATTTGATATTTTAGCGCCCGCCCTCCATGCGATTGCAACGCCATCGCCAGTAGCTGTGTCGGGGTTGCAGGTGTAGAGGTATACCTTCCCGCAACCGCCTGTAGCAAGAATCGTGTTTGGCGAGCGTATGGCGTAAATCTCGCCCGTTGACTTGTCGAGAACGTACGCTCCTATGCACCTGTTCTCGCCTTTAAGCCCCATGCGCTTTGACATTATTAAATCGATGACGATCGTCTGCTCTCTGACATCGATTGATTTCTCGCGGCGTACGCGGCGTATCATTGCTGATTCGCATTTTTCGCCAGTTATGTCGCCAGCGTGGAAGATACGCCTTGCGCTGTGGCCGCCTTCGCGCGTCAGATCCCAATTACCATCGGGGTTTTTTGCGAAGCGCACCCCGCAAGCTATGAGGTCTTGTATGCCTTCAGGAGCGTGCTCGCATATAGTGTGGACGACTTCACTCTTGCCGAGCCATGCGCCTGCGACCATTGTGTCGCGTGCGTGCTTGTCGAATGAGTCGTCAATCGAAGTGACGCTGCAGATGCCGCCCTGTGCAAAGTTTGTGTTGCAATCCTGCATGCGTGCTTTCGTAGCGACGATAACCTTGCCGTACGAAGCTAAATGCAATGCACTCATGAGCCCGGCCATGCCGGACCCAACGATGAAATAATCGCAGTCTACGGTCTTCATTTTCAAGGCAGTATTATATCAAAGCTTTACGGCAATATGCCTGTGGCGTAACGGTCGAGCCCAGCGAGATCTTTCTCTATTTTGATAGATGAAAAACCATATGCTTCCATCATGCTTTTAAGAGCTGGCCCTTGAGATTCGCCGATTTCGAAAAATACTCCACCGCCAGGTTTAAGAAGGTTCATTGAGTCGGCAAGATAGCGCTCGTAAAATTCAAGCCCGCTTTCGCCGCCGTCCAGCGCAAGGCGCGGTTCGAAATCGCGCACTCTCGCTTCTAGCCTCCGCCATTCGGCAGTTGTAACGTATGGTGGGTTTGATATGATAGCGTCAACGCTTTGCGGCTCGTCAAATTCATCAAGGCCGTCGGAAATGGCGAATTTTACCTTATCGGAAAGGCCGCACCTTTCGGCGTTTTCTTTTGCCAGCTTAATTGCATCAGCGCTGATGTCGGTACCTAAAAAGACCGCCTCGCCCTTAAACTCGGCGGCAATACTGAGAATTATAGCCCCAGTACCCGTGCCGACATCGACGACGAATGGGCAAGATGGCCTATTTGAAAGGAATTTAAGCGCCAATGAAACCAAGCCCTCCGTTTCAGGACGCGGAATAAGTGCGCGCTTGTCGCATGAAAGAACTAGCGTTCTAAAACCCCACTCGCCTAAGACATATTGAAGCGGCTCGCCTTTTGCCAACCGCGCAAGAGCGCGGCGCATAGCATCTAGAAACGCTGGTTTTACTTCTTTTTCAAGCGAAGCGTAGAGAAGGCCGCGCCCGACGTCAAGAAGCCTTGCCGCAAGCCACTCTGCCGCGCTTTGGCTGTCGGGTACGTTTTTCGACTCGAGAAACGCGG
>JAGBXE010000233.1 GCA_017629455.1 Kiritimatiellia bacterium | reverse complement strand
ACTCGAACCCGCAAGGAGTTACCCACATGCACCTCAAGCATGCGTGTCTGCCAATTTCACCACCCGAGCAGTGTTGAAAACAGTGCATAGTATACTATATTGCTCTGACGATTGCAAGGGGGAATTTTAAAAATATTTTGTTGGCTGACTTTCTCATCGCAAAAGGGTTTACCATCGCGCAAATCGAGCCGACAAAACACCTTGATTACTTCGACAAAACAACAGTTCCGCGATCAGGCACCGCCTCAACGAGCGCAAACCGATTCCCGTTGTGCGAAACCGTATTTACAGGAACTGACTTACCGTTTTGCATCGCCTTCGCCGTCTTCCAACCGTCAGGCAGACGCACCTTGACCGTAAGCGGATAGTCGAAAAGTTTGTCATCCATACGGTCGGTTACGTTCATTTCAATTTTATCGCCCTTCAATACGCTCGTCACGGTCGCGCTGTCGCGCTCCTGACCGTATTTGGCAACATCATCGAAACGAGCAACCCAAAGCCGATCATCCTTAAGCGAGGCGATATAACGCACCTCCTTTTCGACGGCGGCGGCCGCTTTCTCTCTTGAAGCCTGATCGCGCCCGGCGTGAACGAGATGGTAAAGAACGATATTCCACCCGCGTTTAAGATTCTTCATTCCGCGAATCCACTTTGGTTCAGCCTGCGTTTCTCCAAATGCTATCATTTCGACATGCCCCTTGCCGCCTGCGCCCTTGTTGGTGCACATATACTTGATTGAATTGGCGGCACTCGGCACACCGTAGACACCGCGGCACGCAATTGCGTATTGCGCTGCGATTTCCGGATGCGATTCGCCGCGCGGATAGGCGATGCAGCAAGCGAAATTGTTGGTGATATTCTCGTTAATCGCCTTAATCGAATCGCCGTACATTGAATGGAGCTCTTCATCGGTAGGCGCAGGATTGTTGCCATGCTTCGCCTTATGATTCGTCGTATGCGACTGGATTGAGTGTCCGGCGTTCGCAAGTCGCTGCCAATCGGCCCATGTGCCGTTAAAACCGGAATTGCGCTTATAGACGCAGTGGTCGGTGATAACAAACCAGGTAACTTTAATCCCGAGCTCGTCGGTAAGTTTGAGCCACCAGTCGTGATCGGGCTTGCAGTTGTCGTCGATGGTGATCGAGCAGCAGCCGAAGCGGTCGCCCGACCAAAGGCAAATATCGGCCTCGCCCGGCTTCTCCGGCCAAACGCGGTCGGCAGGAATCTTGAACCGACCGGTCTTGGGCGCATCGGGAAGTGTCTTAAGCTGCTCCGCGCCGAACAGCGCGGCCGAGCAAAACGCCAACGAAATTGCTGCTAACTTCTTCATCGCTTTTTCCTTTCCATGAAAGAGTTTTATTTAATGCACAGGGATATCCTACTGCAACTGGATTG
Source organism: Kiritimatiellia bacterium (assembly GCA_017629455.1). The sequence goes on along the minus strand of JAGBXE010000233.1, from coordinate 305 downwards.
GCACGAGAGTATTTTCTAGTCATGAAATCATAGCAAAAAGCGCACGATCATCGCAACTAAAATTCGAAAAAAAAAAAAAAACAAACGCGGGTGTTCCACCCGCGTTCGCAATGCATCATACGATGCCGACGCAATTAGCCGAGAACGGCATCCTTGAGCGCCTTGCACGCAACGATCTTGGCGACCTTCTTGGCCTTGACCTTGATCATCTCGCCGGTCGCGGGATTGCGGCACGTGCGAGCGGGACGCTTGACGAGCTTAACCTTGCCGAAACCGGGCAGCATAATGCCCTTCTCTTCCTGCTT
>JAGBXE010000232.1 GCA_017629455.1 Kiritimatiellia bacterium | reverse complement strand
CGCGCCTTACTGCATAAATCGGCATTAATTGGCGATCAGCTAAATAAAAGCCTTCATCACGGGTAAAGTCGCCATAAGTGCCGCGAGCTTGCATCCACCAACCCGCTTCACCCTTCCGAGCCGTCATGAAATTTGGCACCACCTCGACGCAAAAGGCATCGGAAGGTATTTGCGCTTTTTCCATTTGAAAGCGAAGCGCCCCATCCTTCTGCGCGATAAGTTCCACCTGCCGCAGCTCTTGCCGCAAAGGTTTGCCCGGGGCACCCCAGATAATGCGCACATTGGCCGTTTCAGCCCATGCCGAAATCGCAACCGCTGCGAGGGCAACTAGACAAGTTGTATGCTTAATCATCGAATGAGCTCCTCTTCCCAACGTTTGATATCATCGCGCGTTGGTTCTTGTTGACTTTTAAGTGAGTAAAACTTATTGAACCGCTCGTACTTTTCTGTACCCAAACTGTGATAAGGACAAAGCTCCACCTTCAAGCAGTGTTTGAGCCGTCCGATTTCAGCCTTAAGCGCAGCAAGATCTTCTTCTCGATCATTGAGCCCAGGGACGAGCGGACAACGCACGAAGAATGATTTGCCGGCTGCATCTAACCGATGAAGATTGTCAAGAATAACCAAATTGCTTACGCCGGTTAATTCATGATGCCGCACCTCGTCGATGCATTTAAGGTCATAGAGAAAAAGATCGACAGACGGCAAAATCGCTTCAAATGACTCCCACGGTGCAAAGCCGCACGTATCGAGCGCTACAGAAATCCCCTCTGCCTTGGCCGCTGCCGCAAGCGCACACGCAAATCCAGCCTGCATCATCGGCTCGCCGCCAGTAATCGTAAGCCCGCCGCCAGAAGATTCATAGAATACGGCATCACGCCTAACTTCCGCCATCACTTCCTCGACCGAAAGCTCGCGGCCGCAGAGCACACCAGACGAATCACGCTCAGCTAACGCCGCTTGCGACTCGGGATTGTGACACCAAAGGCACCGCAAAGGACACCCTTTGAGAAAAACGCTGGTACGAAGCCCCGGACCGTCTTTTGAGACGCCCCGTTTGATGTCAAATACCAATCCCTTTATTGCCTTCATCAAGCTTTTTTCTTCTTGCGAATAATACTAACTATCACTCCCGCCGCCACTACGGCCATGAGACTTGAGACTATAGCTTTTGCATACCAGCCATAAATCCACGCCCCAACTGAGTACATCATATCAAAAACGGCAAAAGAGGCAAGTGCAGTAAGCATTATGCCCTTGCCGACATCACGTCCTTCTGCGCGAACTGCCGCCTTGAAACGCGAAGCGGTCGCTTCGTCGGTGGGCGCGGTAACAGCCGTTACAGCAAGCCAGCTTACAGTCGTAATCACGATGGTGGCAAGCATTTTCTGCCATGATGCAAGTTCAGGAAAACCGAACTGAAGGATAAGCGCAGCAATAAAGGAGACGGCAATACCGGTAATTTCCGTCCAGGCATTGATGCGCATCCAAAACCAGCGCAGAAGAAAAATCGAGCCAGAACCTGCGCCAATCAAGAGCATAAGATCGAACGCCCCTTTGGCGCTTTTAAGATGCGGAGCAATACAGCACGCCAAAAGAAGCAAGAGCAGCATGGACGCACGGCCCACCCAAATAAGCTCTCGGTCGCTCGCTTTCGGCCGCGCAAAGCGCTTCCAGAAATCGTTCACCATGTAAGCGCTACCAAGATTGAGGTGGGCTGCGACGGTAGAGAAAAGCGCGCCCATCATCGATGCGGCAACGACTCCAAGCCATCCATTCGGAACCTTGGTGAGCATGGCGGGATAAGCCATATCGCCCTTGATAAGCGTTGGGTCGACGTTAGGAAAGGCCGAGCGAATCGACTCAAGATCGGGATAGACGATCACTGAAGCCAATCCCACAATATACCACGGCCACGGGCGCACCACCCAATTGAGAATATTAAAAAAGAGCGTCCCCCCGAGGGCGTGGCCATCCGATTTGGCCGTCAGCATCCGCTGGACGATATAACCGCCCCCGCCAGGTTCACTACCTGCCTTCCACACATTCCACCACTGCACCGCGAGCGGCAGCACGAAAAGCACCAAAAGCGAATCCCAATTGGAGAAATCGGGGAAAATCGAAAGCCTTCCGGCCGTCTCGGGATTGCTGACGATACCTGCCAGCCCGCCCACCTCGGGAAGTCTTAGCGCGTATACCATCGCCGCGACCGCACCCACCATAATGATAAGGAACAAGAAAAAGTCAGTCCAAATAACGCCGCGAATCCCGCCAAAAAACGTATAAACAATAGAGGCGATGACCGTTACTATATAAATCGTCTGTGCATCGATTCCAAAAAGAATCGTGCCGATTTTGACTGCCGCAAGAATGACATTGCCCAAGACGAGAACATTGAAAACGACCCCAAGGTAAACCGTCCGAAGCGCGCGCAAAAACGCAGCGGGCTTCCCGGAGTACCTAAGCTCGTAAAACTCGATATCAGTCGTAACCCCTGATTTCACCCAAAGCTTGGCATCGACGAAAACGGTCAATAGGCCCGTGAGAATAAACGCCCACATTATCCAGTTGCCACTCATGCCGTCGCGGCGAATAACCTCCGTGAAGAAGTTGGCGCTGTCGGTCGCCGTCGTGGCCGCCACCATTGAAAAGCCAATAAGCCACCACGGCATTGACCGGCCAGAGGTGAAAAAGTCGCTCGCAGTCTTTTTCGCGCGCATCGTTGCAATTGAGGGGATTGCCGCGAGCAGCACGAAGAATGCAGCAATAACAACCCAGTCTATTCCTTTAAGCAACATGATTAAATAGCCTCCTTGATTAAACGCTTAACTACCAATTCGCGGAATCTTGGCGAAAGCGAATTAAAGTATGCAGTAAAACCTGTTACCCGCACGACGAGATCGGGATATTTCGATGGATCCTTATGCGCTTCAATGATTTTAGCCGCATCCACTACATTGATATTAACGAGCGTGCCACCTAACTTAAAGTGTCCATCAATTAACGCCATAACTTTCTCGACAGCACCCTCGCCATCGGCAAGGCCGATATCGACTTCGAGCTGCCAAGGCGCAGTATTGCCGTAGCCTGGCTGAACCGAGGCGATGGCACCTGCCATCGCTGTCAGCGCCCCATCTTT
>JAGBXE010000231.1 GCA_017629455.1 Kiritimatiellia bacterium | reverse complement strand
CGGAAGCGCAACGACAGGCCCTGTTCCGGGTTCGTAATATTATTGTCATTTTTTGACATTTCTTTATAAAAATAAGTATATTTATTGAGTATGAGCGACTTGGCACTTAAAAAGCAAGAAAACGGCCGTTATGACCTCGACTTTAGCCGGGGTGATTTGGTCCTGACCGATTCGCTCGAAAACGCCGTCTTGCTTTCGCTTGTCTGCTGGTCTCGTGACGAGTCGATTCGCGATGTAGCGAACCTGAACCCGGATATTGGCGGGTGGTGGGGCAACAGCCTCGAAGATGTCGAAATCGGTTCGCAACTCTGGAAACTTTTCAAGAACAAGTTAAATGAACCGACTGCGACAAATGCCGTTTCAGCAGCTAAAAAGGCGTTAAAGTGGATGGTCGATGATGGCGTGGCGAAAGAGGTCGATGCGGAAGCCGTCATCGATGGAAAATTGCTCGTTTTGAAAATTTATGTTGTTCGCCCGAATTCGGAACGCGATGAATTCCGCTGGCAAATAAACTGGGAGGCTAGTATCTAATGGCTTTCAAGGTCCCCACGCTTTCAGAAGTCAACAGAACCGTCGAAAACGGCTTTAGCGAAGCGTTTTACGGCACGTCGGGCGTATTGCGTGCGATGGTGCTGAAAGTCGTTTCTAAGGTTGTCGCGGGCGTTATCTACCTGGTCATTTTGCTTGTTGCCGCAATTTGGAAAAACAGCTTTATCGCGACGGCAAATGTTGACGGCTTGATTCGCAAGGGTGAGATTTACGGATTCCCGCCAAAGCCCGCAAGCCGTGCGCGTGGAAACGTGATTGTCACGGGAACGGGTGGAACGTCGATTCCGGCGGGAACGGTGCTTGTGGACCCGGTTCTAGGCCATGAATACGAGCTTTTGACGGCGGCGTCTATTCCGGCGGGAACGACCAGCGTTTCGGTGCAGGTCTATTCGCTTGGATTTGGCTCTGAATACAATTTGCCCGCAGAAACGGCCCTGGAGTTCCGCGACGCGGCTCCTGGTGAATTCACGATGGCGGTCGATTCCGAAGGTCTTTACGGCGGTTCTTCCGTCGATGTGACTGTCGATGGCGTTGTCCGCAAGTGGGGCGAAAGTGTCGAGGATTACCGTTCAAGACTCAAGGTCCGTTCGCAGAACCAGCCGATGGGCGGTTCTGTGGCGGATTATTGGCTTTGGGCAATGTCGTTCAGCGAAGTGTCAAACTGCTATGTTGTGCCGAACTGGCCTTTGACAAATTGCGTTGGCGTTTTCGTCGCGGACTTTCGAACGGCGGCAATTTCGCTACACTCGACGATTCTCGCATCAATTCGCAATTACATTCCATCAGATGATCGCCGGCCGGCGACGTCTCAGCCGGTTATCGGTACGGTTGACCCGATTACAGTTTCGTTCACTTGCTCTATTCCTGTGGTTAACGACTTTTATAAAAATTCCGTCGTTACTGCATTGAAAAACTATTTCAGGACGCTTGGCCCTGGGCAAATGTTCAGCGCTGAATCTATCCGTAAGCAGATTGTCGATTTTGGCGGTGTAGATAATTGCCTGGTGAGCAACTTGTATGCGGCTGGCTCGTATATCGCGGACGATTACCAACTTGGCATGAATTATTTGCAGATTGGAACGACCTTGACGATTCACGGCGAAGTCGTGAATGCGTATTTGCTTGACTCTTCGATAACTTTTGAAAACATGACTTGATTATGATTGTTGTTGACGGAATTTCATCTAAAGTAATTTGTTCGGGCCTTACATTTACGGTGTTTGGCGGCTTTTTTGATGCAAGTTGCAAGGTGAAATTTGGCGACAAAGTTGCTGTTGTCGAGTCCTGGGCAGAAAGCTTTATTACTGTAGTCGTTCCGGATATTGGCGGCACTTTTACCGTTTACGTGGTCGATGGCGCTAATCATT
>JAGBXE010000230.1 GCA_017629455.1 Kiritimatiellia bacterium | reverse complement strand
CGGTACAATGAAGTGCCAAAGGGATGGAACCTTCAGGTGTGGGGCGGCTGGCTTTGTTTTCGTGAGCTCGTGCAGTTCCCCGACGGGCGGCTTGGTACCAAGTGGCTTTCCGAAACTCCAAATCGCGGCGAGACGAAGACTTATGAGAACTGTCAGCCGGATCGCGCGTTTATACTGACATTCAAAAACGAATCCGGCGCGCGCGTCGAGTTCCGAATCGATCCCAAGGAAGGCAGAGCTCAGTTCTCTGACGATTGCACACGCAAAGAGACGCTTGCCGAAGTTTCACGCAGGCTAGATCCGAAGCAAAGACGCATTGTTCAGATCGCGGCCGGACATCTCAACGCTCCGTATACTGCCCAGAACTATGCGATCGGCAAGATACGCGGTCTTGACCGCCCCTACACGGTCAGATTCAGCGTCTACTATGATGCCAAGGCCGACGCGACGCTCTTTGATGCTGAGATAGCCGGCACGCGCACGATGGTCGCGCGGCATGCTGGAAGGTTCAAGGCGGAATAAGAGCCTTGCCTTAAAAATGTTGCTTAAAGAAGAGGGCCAGTAATTAATCCTAGGACTACGCCAATAACATAGACGGAAAAGAGAATAACAAGGTTTTCCGTCATATTGCGGTTTGTCCTAAATAGAACTAAAAGCCCAAGCCCTGAACCGGCAAATGAAGAGGCCATCATAGCCCCAGGAGACATTGCGCCTGCCAGGTAAAGCTTGGCGCTCGCTACGGAGACGGCGCAATTTGGCACTAGCCCAAGTGCGCCTGCTGCAAGCTCGCCAATAATGGGTTCCGTGAGGCGAAGCTTAAGTAGGCATTCTTCGCCGAAGAAATGCATGCACAAATTGATGGCTCCTGATATTGCAGTAATAAATAAAAATATTTCGGCCGTGTGAATAAGAGCTGGAACTAATATGCCGTTATGCTTGGAGCATCCGCAGTGGCTGTGCTTACAAAGCTCGCTAACGGAGACGTCGCGCCGTTTGTGGCGAATAAATGAAAGTATGCCTCCAGCAGTAAAGCCGACGGCTATCGCGCAAATTACTTTTATGCCAGCAACTTTTAGAAGTAGCGGCAGTGGTGCTCGTGATGAGATTAAGACGAGCAGCAGTTCGTCGGATGTAGAGAGAAATACAGCAAGAAGCGTCCCTACGCTAACTGCCCCTCCTGCGTAGAAAGAAGCGGCAGCGGCCGAAATGCCGCATTGGGGAATTGCGCCAGCTAGCGCACCTGCTAGCGGACCTATACAGTGAGCGCGCTTAAGCAACCGCTCAAGCGCGCCACCCGCGTGTGCTTCTACCGTTTCTAATACAAGGTATGTAACAAAAAGAAAAGGTAGAAGCAGCAGCGTCTCGCAGAGAAATTCAGCCATTACTCGGCCGAAATCGCTTCGCTCGGGCACTGCGCCGCGCAAGCGCCGCAATCAACGCAGAGATCAGCATTGATCGTGTAGGGCGAACCCTCAACAATAGCCTCGGCGGGGCAAGCGTCCTTGCAGCAACCGCATGCGACACACTTGTCGGCAACAATCTTGTGAGCCATGTTATTTTTTCCTTTCGTTGGTCTTTTCAGACTTTTCTTTGTTATGGATTATACCACCGTGATTGTCAGTTAGACAACGGTAATTTACAACTACTTGACGCCCCTTTGACGGAGCACCTCGTAAATGGTTATTGCGGCCGCTACGCCTGCGTTGAGTGATTCGAACCCTCCTGGCATGGGAAGAGTACCGATAAAATCGCAGTTTTCGCGCACCAAGCGTGAAAGCCCGGATCCTTCAGCACCGATAACTAGACCTACGCGGCCTTTAAAATCGATGGACGCATAAGGCCGACATTCATCGCCGCCGACATCAAGCCCGGTTATCCAAAGACCTGCTTCCTTTAAATCGGCAATCGCCCTGGGGAGATTGACAACGTGAGCAACGCGGATGTGTTCAGAGCCGCCGGCAGAAGCTCGAACCGCCGCTGGCGTTACTCCGCATGCGCGGTCTTCGGGGATTATGACGCCCGTTGCGCCTGCGGCACATGCCGTGCGCAGAATCGAACCGACGTTCTGTGGGTCTTCGAGATGATCGAGTATGATTACTAGAGCATTCTCGTCTGATTCAACGGCAGAAAGGAGTTCGCGAAAGCCTACGTACGGGTAGCCCGTAGTTCTAAGCGCGCAACCTTGATGATGCCCGAAGCGCGTAAGCTTATCGAGCGCATCGTGGTCCATCGTGCGCATCACCATTCGACGCGCGCGCGCTTCGGCGCGGATTCGCGAGATTTGGTCGTCCTCACGCGGCGAAGGTGGGGGGAGTACAATCTCCGTGCAGGTGCGCCTGCCAGCGGCAAGCGCCTCTTCGACGGGATTGCGCCCGAAGAGCCATTCACACCCCGAGATGATTTCGCGCGGCCCTTTGTGGCGGCGAGTATCTTGACCTGAACTCATGATTTAAGCTTACTTGAGTTCGTCTTGCAAAAGTTTGCGCGCCGAACCGGGACCAGCGAGAAGCTTGACGAAGTATTCTTCTATGCGCTTAGCAAGCGGAGTTTTCGTGTAGTCGACATGGAAGACCGACTCGTTGGCGAGCAGCGCGCTAAGCTGCCCCTTGTACGATGAAGGGTCGTTCCACACGATGCCGGCGAGTTTCGACTGGAACTCCTCCTTGAGCGGATCAGGCGAAACTTCGAACTGTTCTCCGTTGTCGTTGACCGCCAGAAGATAGCGGAACCAGCCCGCGATGGCGAGGGGGATGGCCACGAGATCGTTGAGGTCTTTGCCGGCGGCTATGTAGCTCTTTACTGTTTCGCCGAAGCGGATGCCGACTTTCTGCGATGTGTCGGTAGCGATGCGGCGCGGGTCGTCGGGCATGAACGGATTGGGCAGACGGTCGTTTACGACTTCATCGATGAACGCCTTGGGCGAAACGATCTTGGGATCGACTACGACGGGCAGGCCTTCGACATAGCCCAGACGCTTGACGAGATTGACGATGTCTTCATCTTTCATTTCGTCGCAGATGAGCGTGTATCCGAGTAGGCAGCCGTACATGGACATGGCCGTGTGCAGAGGATTGAGGCAGGTTGTAACCTTCATGCGCTCGGTCATATTGACTGTTTCGCGGTCGCAGAAGTACACGCCCGCCTTTTCGAGCGCGGGTCTGCCGTTGGGGAATTTATCTTCAACGACGAGATACTGCGGCTTTTCAGCGTTGACGAACGCCGCGATAAACGTCTTTTTGTCGGTGACGATAGGAGCCATGCCTTCGAAGCCGTCATCAGCGAGCGACTTTTCAACGCGAGGATGAGGGCGCGGAGTAATCTTGTCGATCATTGTCCATGGGAACGAAATTTTCGATTCGTCCTTAAGGTATGCAATAAAGCCTTCGTCGGCAAGGCCGTTTGCTACCCAGGCTTCGGCGATTTCCAAAACAGCCTTCATCAGTTTTTCGCCGTTATGTGAGCAGTTGTCCATCGCGACTACTGCCATAGGCAGGGCACCTGCGCGGAAGCGCTCAAGGAGAAGGGCGGCCGTTATCGACATTACGTGACGCGGCGCTTGAGGGCCTGCTGTCATATCGGACTGGACGACAGGCAAAAGCGAGCCGTCGGTGCCGCGGATGGCGTAACCCTTTTCGGTGATTGTAAACGAGAGCATCTGAAGGGAAGGTGCGCGGAAAATGGCGCGCAGGCGCTCGGCAGCAGCGCAGTCTGAAAAGTCGGCCTTAAGCCCTTCGGCAACACCAGCTAAAACTTCGCGCGAGGTTGTGCCGTCGGGGTTAAGCAGGACGTTCAGGGTGAGCGAATCGTTAGCGGTGTATATTTTGTCGATGACTTCAAAATCGAAAGTGTCGCAGGCGATGATTCCGGTTTCAGCAAGGCCTGCATCGAGAAGGCGTTGGCTGAGCGAGCCGATAAAACCGCGGAAAATGTTGCCTGCCCCGAAATGGACCCACTGCGGCGTTTCGGCAGTGCGTTTTCTCATGGCTGCGATATCAAATTTCGGCAGTGCAACGCCCTTAGCCTGCCATGCGGCGGCGTCATTAATAATCGACTCAAGACTAAGCTTCATGTTTTCTCCTTAATAAAGACGATTGCTTGATTTTCGGCAACCGCCGTATCATATCACATTTACTCACGTCCCGCAACCGCTTGATGAGTTGAAAAAAATGTATCCCCACTTGATTTCTGCAACGGCATTATGGTATAATTCGCTTTTACTTGACAAATTGCAGTTGGGTGGATTGTATACTGGAGAGGTTATGGCCACGGTAAAGAAGTCTCTTAAGAAGGCGGCAAAAGCAAAAACGACTAAAGCGAAGGCGCAAGATAACGGCGAAATTCGCGAGGAAAAGCGGAGTGGGAAGCCGTCGCGCTCGGCTCAGAAAAAGGCGTTGAGCGCGCGCCAGAGCGAAGAGGTCGATGGCGACGATCTTCCGCCAGAAGATGAAGTTGCTGCAGCAGAGACACTTGATACAGAATCGCTTGCGGCCGAAGTTGAACGCACCGAAGCGAAGGGCGATGAAAGCTCGGTTGATGAAGTCGATGCGGTACTTCCGTCGATTGTTGAAGATGAGTCTGCCGATGCTGGCGATGTCGATAGTATTTTGCCTTCAATGGAAGGTATGTCGATTCTCCGCGAGACGGAGCTAAATGACGTCATAAAAGATGTCAAGCACCGCAGCGAAGCAAACGGCGGTTACATCACATACGAAGAGTTGAACCAGATTCTGCCTTCGACGATTGTCGATGCTATCCAATCTGAAAAGTATTTAAAGATTCTCGAAGCTCTTGGTGTACAGGTTCTTCGCGAGGACGATGTAAAGAAGTTCCTCGATGCGAAAAACGCCAAGCAGACCGATCCGAAGGCCCGCGCGGCCGAAATGATCGAAGATCCCATCCGCATGTATTTGCACCAGATGGGTCAGGTGCAGCTTTTAAAGCGCGAAGAGGAAGTCGAGATTTGCTCGATAATCGAAGAAGCAGAGACAAAGACGAAAGACATGTTCAACCGCTTTCTCTTTGCCCCTGGGATGTACGCTTCGCTTCTCGATAGGCTTGAAGGCCAGCGCGAGCGTTTTGACCGCGTTGTCACCGATAAATTCGACGACAACCGCGATGCGTACATGGAGCTTATACCGCAGTTCCGCAAGCAGATACGCGAAGTCGATAAACGCCTGCGTGAGGCGAGCGACAAGTACCGCGAGGCAATTTCGCGCAAGCATCCAGTGCCAGCGACAGTTCGCGGCGCCGAGAAGGGCCTATCGAATGCGCGCGCTGCGCTGCGCAAGTGCTTTGACGATCTTTCATACAAGCAGAAGGTTCTGGAGACGCTTTGCGCCGAAGCCGACGAGCGCTATTATTTGCCGTATCGTCGTCTCGTTTCCGAGCAGGCAAAACTCCTTACCCAGCGCCCGTCCAAGAAGCGTGAAGCCGATTTGAAGGTTCTCCGCGGCAAGATGGAGGCGCTAGAAGAGCATTTCGGTATGCCAGGCGAAGAGTTCGTGACTACGTTCTCCGAGCTTCGCCGCGTACTTAAAGCCGGGCAGTCCGCCCGCACGAAGATGGTTGAGGCGAACTTACGCCTTGTAATCTCTATCGTGAAGAAATACATGAACCGCGGTCTTTCATTCCTCGACCTAATTCAAGAAGGCAATACTGGCCTTATGAAGGCTGTCGAGAAATTCGAATATAAGCGCGGTTATAAATTTTCGACGTATGCAACGTGGTGGATCAGGCAGGCGGCGACACGAGCGATCGCCGACCAGGCTCGCACGATCCGAATCCCCGTGCACATGATCGAGACTATCAACAAACTCATGCGCGTCCAAAAGCGGCTTATTCAAAAGCTCGGTCGTGAGCCGAACGAGCAGGAGATAGCCAAGGAGATGGCGCTGCCTGTCGATCAGGTGCGTGCCGTTAAGCGCATGGCGCAACAGCCGATTTCGCTGCAGACTAAAGTTGGCGATAATGAAGACGCCCATTATGGCGACTTTATCCCCGACATGACGAGCGAAAATCCGTTTGAGGTGACCGAAGGCCACCTCCTTCGTGAGCGGTTGCGCGAGATATTGAGCACGCTTACCGATCGCGAGCGTCAGGTTGTGGATTTCCGTTTTGGTCTAACCGACGGGTACAGCCGTACGCTTGAAGAAGTCGGTCGCTTGTTCAACGTAACGCGCGAGCGTATTCGTCAGATCGAGGCGAAGGCGCTGCGCAAACTCCGCCACCCGAGCCGAATGAAATCTCTTGGCGATTACCGCGGAGCGTGATGAATAGGGCCGGCCGTCGGGTGCCGGTCATGATGCCGAAAAAAGAGAAAAAGAAGCAAGTAGAAGGGAAAGAAAAATGAACTGCATTATACAGTCGTTCGAACTGTTCAAGACTAATACGTGCCAGGCGGCGACAATCGCTGCTGTAGCATTCGTAGCCGGTATTGTTGTTGCGTGCATTATGTGTTTGTTACGCCGCGGCTCATGCTCGTGTTCGCGTACAACAGGAGCAAGGATGCGCCGTCAGGATTCCAAGCCGTTTGAAAAGCGCAAGCCGCACCCCGCCCCGACAGACGGTTCAGTTGAAATCTATGTCGGCAATCTCAGCTATGAGATGACGGAAACAGAGTTGCGTTCTGAATTTGAGGCGTTTGGCACTGTAGCTTCAGCGCGCCTTATAACGAATAAGTACAACGGCAAATCAAAAGGCTTTGGTTTTGTGAATATGCCCGTTCGCGCAGAAGCCGAGAAGGCGTGCGCAGCTTTGAACGACAAGGAAATCCTTGGTCGTCGCATGAAGTGCAACGAGGCTAAGAATCTCATTTAACGAGTAAGAGCTAAAAATGTGGATGGAGGCAAGCTTATGACGAAGGTACTTGTGCCCTTGGCCAATGGCTTTGAGGAAATCGAGGCTACAACAATAATCGATGTCCTTAGGCGCGGCGGCATAGAAGTCGTAACAGCCTCCATTCACGATGTTCTTAATGTTAAAGGAGCGCACGGCATCGAGATGAGTGCCGATACTCGTTTAGCCGATGTCTTTTCCGAGATGTTTGACGCGATAGTGCTTCCTGGCGGCGGCGAAGGCACGGAGAATTTGAAAAACTCCGAAATGGTGCGCGACATTCTGAGAAAGCACGGGCAAATAGGTATCTTGCTTTGTGCAATATGTGCTGCTCCAATAGTCCTTGTCGAGGCAGGTGTAATTGCGCCTAATACGCATATAACGTGCTATCCGACTTGCCAGATGATGCTTGACCGTCCATGGACGCCTGCGCCAGTTGTTGCCGATGGCAACATTATTACGGGGCAAGCTCCTGGTGTTTCAACGCTTTTTGCGCTTGTAGTTCTTAAGGCGCTCGCTGGCGATAAAATCGTTTCAAAGGTTGCGCGCGAAATGGTAACCGACGTGCTGGATTAATGTTCAGGAAACTTTCGATATCGTCATTCAGGTTCTTCCGCGCAGGGAAGGGCCTTTCTTTTCGCACGACAGGCAAGTATCTCGGCGAGGCTATGCTTGTCGGTGTAGTAACTGGGTTTGTCGTAGTTCTTTTTAGGTGGGCTATTGATACAGGCTTTGCTACTGCCGCGCGGATTTTAGCGCTTGTTGAGTCTTCTGGCGGCGGGTGGCTTGCTAGCCGCCTTACGTTAGCGGCGCTTCCGGCAATTGGCGCGGTTCTCGGGTACTTGTTGATAAGGCGTTTTTCGAAGCTTGAGCACGCCAGAGGTACTGACAGCGCGATATATGCCTATCATAAGCGCGATGGCTATATTACAAGTGAAGTAATTCCCGTAAAGTCTGTAGCGTCGGTACTTACAGTTTGCTCAGGCGGCAGTGCCGGTTTTGAAGGGCCGGTTACGCTTATCGGAGCTTCATGCGGTTCGCTCGTATCGAGAATTTTAAAATGCCCTGCGCGTGCTCGCAGGATTCTGATGGCCGCAGGCCTTGCAGCAGGTATCGGAGCGCTCTTTCAAGCGCCGATGGCTGGTGCTATATTCGGCTTCGAGATTTTTTATTCTTCAAGCGATGTTGAATATGAAACGATGGTTCCGTCGTTTGTAGCGTCAGCTGTTTCATACACGATTTACGCCTATTTTTACGGGTGGCAGCCGTTGTTCGTTATGCCGACGGATTGCCTCTATGATTCAGGGTTGCGGCTTTTGCCGTATTTGGCGCTAGCCATTTTAGTTGTTCTTGGCGTTCGCTTTTACATAATGTTCTTTAGAGCCACGGAAGAATGGTTTGCGCTCTTGCGTTTGCCGAGGGCGCTTAAAGTCGCGATAGGCGGTATGGCAACCGGCGCAATCGGCTTTTTTGTTCCCGACATTTTAGGCACAAGTTACAGTGTCGTTCAGACTGGGCTTTCTGCCGGCCGCTTGGGTTATTTCGGCGGGTCGTGGCAGTTTGCGGCCATTGGCTTTCTCTGCTTCTTTGTAATGAAGGTTGTTGCAACATCGTTTACTGTTGGCTCTGGTGGTTCTGGCGGCGTATTTGCTCCCGCGTTAGTCTGTGGAGGCGCGCTTGGCGCCGCTGCCGGCATATTTTTCCAAGGCGTTTTGCCTGAGACGTTCGGTATACGTCCGGCTGCATTTGCGCTTGTAGGGATGGCTGGCTTTTTAGCTTCGGCCGTCCGTATCCCGATGACGGCAATTGTTATTGTGGCGGAGCTTTCAGGAAATCACGGTCTTTTGTTGCCAGCTATGTGGGTGTGTGGAATTTCATTTTGGCTTAATGATGGCTGGTCGCTTTATCGCTCACAGCCGCATAACCGCTTTTCCTCTCCGCTTCACTACACTTAATAGTGCGTTATGCTTATACTT
>JAGBXE010000229.1 GCA_017629455.1 Kiritimatiellia bacterium | reverse complement strand
CAGTTCTCTGTCATCCCTGATTCCAAATGTTTTGCGAGACTCATTCGTCATATCGTGCTCCTACTACTCATCATCCCGTGCACACGAACCGAACACCCAAAGCTTTTCGGCGTTGAGTGCCCTTGCGAAAGCGTAAATTTCTTCACGTTTCGCACGTATCACATCTAAGATGCACATACTAGTAGTAATTCATCCTTAAAACGCATTTATTATATCATTTTTACGTCGTTAATGATAGGCTCGAAAGTTAAACCTAGATTCAGCAGTAGAGCTGGTTCTAGGTTTAATTTATTTGCTTTCGCTTCTTGGAGTTTAGGAGATTGGGAGTTTAGGAACTTTACCTCTTGTAGGATCACGCGACCCCTTAAGGAAATACATTTTCGGAGCCCTAACCAATCGTTTATTGATGTTTGCATGCCACGGCTCCAAATTTGATATAATCCCGCGAACTAAAAAAGGTTACAGACTAAAATCTACGGTAAATCAATAAAAATAAGGAAAGGAAAATCATGAAGAAAATTATCATTATGCTTGCAGTTGCCGCTTGCACATTCGCCGCCAATGCCGATGATGTCTCGTGGAGCTGGTGGTGCGACAGCGACAACAAGAACCGTTCTGTCGACCTTTCGTTCGGCTTGGGCTCAAAGTGCGCTTCTGTCGAATGCCTGGAACTTTCGCTCATCTACAGCGCTTCTCCTGAAGTCGAAGGCGTGCAATGGGCTTTCATGGGCATCAACAATTCGAAGATGACCGGCATTCTTCAGCTTGCCCCCTGGTTTAACAATGGCGGCACTCCTTGTGTCCAGCTTGGTTTCCTCAACATTGCCAAGAAGTCGGTCTTCACGATGGGATTTATAAGCGTAGCCGACTCTTCAAAGGTTCAGTTGGGGCTTCTTAACTTCAACAAGAACGGCTTCTTGCCAGTATTTCCGTTCATCAACCTCGATAAGTCACTTTTCGAGTAATAAGCGAAAAGTACATGTAACGGATGTTTAAACGGTCTTTTTCTCCGTCTTGAGCATCCGTTACAACCATTTAAGCACTTATATGGTATAATACGCGGCGATGGAAGAAAAACTGCTTATAGATGCATCACGCTTAGCCGACGGCGGGGAAAATATCTCCGGCGAGGTTGATTGCGTAGATATCCACGAGCGGCTAGTTAAACCGTTTGGCGGTGTTCGCTATTCATTGCGAGCACAGGCTATTGCGGGCGAACTGCTCGTCAAGGGGCATCTTGAACAGGATTTCACCCTCGTATGCTCGCGTTGCGGGCAAGAATTTGACGATACTGTCAAAGTAGACGATTTCGTGTTTTCATGCCAGATCGACGAAAAATCACCAGTGGTCGATTTGACGGAAGACGCAAGAGAGAGTATAATACTCACTTTATCGTCGTACCCGGTCTGCTCCGAAGACTGCCCTGGCATCGAACAAACAGGGGGAGCTCCGGTAGACGGCAGGTGGGATGCGCTTAATGCGCTTTTCGCCTCAAACGGGCCGAAAGGCAACAAAGAAGGGTAAGGAGAAGAGAACATGGCAAGTCCGAAGAACAGAGTGTCCAAGCGTCGTAAACGCGAGCGTGTTGCGTCTCTCGAGAAACCGATTCTCGCGCAGCTTGGCAAGTGCCCGAATTGCGGCGAAGCAGTTCGCTCGCACCGCGCATGCCCGTCTTGCGGCATGTATAAAGGGCGTAAGGTTGTTGCGGCCAAGGCCGCCGCAGCGGAATAACACACCCACAAACAATTCAGGAGGCGTTTGAAGTGACACGGATCGCTCTTGACGCCATGGGGGGCGATTATGCCCCCAATCAAATCGTCATTGGCGGCGTACAGGCCGCTTGCGGCGTACCGGATGTCAAGATTCTTCTCGTAGGGCAGCTTGCCCCTATTCAGAAGGAGCTTGACAACCTGCCGAAAGATTTGCGCAAATCTGCGCAATCCGCCATCGAAAAGGGGTTGCTCGAAATCGTGCACGCCCCAGACGTGGCAGAAATGGACGAAACTCCAGTTGATGCAGTCAGGAAAAAGAAAGACTGCTCAATTAACGTTGCTATGCGCCTAGTAAAAGAAGGTCGCGCTGATGCGTTTGTGTCGGCGGGCAATTCAGGTGCGGTAGCCACTAGCGCCATCTTGAATCTCGGGC
The DNA here is from genome assembly GCA_017629455.1 of Kiritimatiellia bacterium. The sequence continues at coordinate 3,755 of JAGBXE010000229.1, read as the reverse complement.
GCATACCGGGAGTAAAGCGTCCAGCAATTGCAACCATCCTCCCTACGCGCATCCCGCGCCGTCCGCTTCTATTGCTTGATGCCGGCGCGAATATGGACTGCCACCCAGATTGGCTTGTGCAGTTTGCCCTTATGGGCAACGCCTACTCGCACGCTGTGCTTGGGCGCACAACTCCAACGGTTGGGCTTATCTCAATCGGCACGGAAGACTGCAAAGGCAACGAAATGACAAAAGAGACATTCCCGCAATTAAAGGCGGCGAAGGATCTCAACTTTGTCGGAAACATCGAAGGCCACGATCTATTCAAAGGTCAGATTGATGTTGCCGTGTGCGACGGGTTCGTTGGCAATGTTGTACTCAAAACAACCGAATCTATCGCGCGTGCCATCGGTTATTGGCTCAAGCGCGAATGTTTTAGAGGTCCTCTAAGAATATTCGGCGCACTTCTCCTTAAGGGGGCTTTCAGTGCGCTTAAAAAGCAGATGGACCCTGAAGTTTATGGCGGCGCGCCACTTCTGGGCGTACCAGGCGCTGTAATAATAACCCACGGCAGTTCCTCAAGTAAGGCGATATACTACGCGGTAAAGGCAGGTGTTGCGGCTGCAACAAACGATGCCTCCGGCCAAATCGCCAAGGCGATAGCCGCTTATGACGAGGAGCGGAGAAAGAAGGCATGAGTGAATATAATTTCACCGCCATTGAAAAAAAATGGCGGGAACGTTGGATAAAAGACAAAACATTTAAAACTGATGCATACGGGGCTGGAGAGAAATTCTACTGCCTCGATATGTTTCCCTACCCTTCTGGGGCTGGTCTACATGTAGGCCATCCCGAAGGCTATACCGCTACAGATATTCTCTGCCGGTATAAGCGCATGAAGGGGTTTAACGTCCTTCACCCAATCGGGTGGGACGCCTTTGGTCTGCCGGCCGAGCAATATGCCGTTGAGACTGGAACACACCCCGCAATCACCACGAAGAAAAATATCGATCGCTTCCGCTCGCAGATTCAGGCGCTCGGTTTTTCCTACGATTGGGATCGCGAAGTAGACACGACCGACCCGAAATATTACAAGTGGACGCAGTGGATTTTCGAGAAGCTCTACGAAAAGGGTTTGGCTTACGTAGCTGAAGTGCCTGTAAACTGGTGCCCGGCACTTGGAACTGTTTTAGCTAACGAAGAAGTTATCGATGGGCGCAGCGAACGCGGCAACCACCCTGTTATCCGTAAGCCCATGCGCCAATGGATGCTCAGGATTACCGAGTATGCTGAGCGCCTGCTCAACGATCTTGACGACCTTGACTGGCCCGAAGGCATCAAGGAAATGCAGCGCAATTGGATTGGTAAATCTGAAGGTGCGCTCGTTGATTTCGCGGTAAAAAAATCAGCCGCAGGCTCCAACGATACTATCACTGTGTACACGACGCGCTGCGACACGCTTTTTGGCGCGACGTACATGGTGCTTTCGCCGGAGCATCCTCTCGTTGCAAAATGGCTTGAGGAAGGATCGGTAGGAAACGCCGACGAAATAAAGGCCTACCAGGCAAAGGCCGCTTCAAAGAGCGATCTTGAGCGCACCGAACTTAACAAAGAGAAAACTGGCGTTCGACTTTCCGGAATAGAGGGAATCAACCCCGTCAACGGCGAAGCGCTGCCGATTTTCATTTCCGACTACGTTCTGGCAAGCTACGGCACTGGCGCTATTATGGCTGTTCCGGCGCACGATGAGCGCGATTTCGATTTCGCTAAAGTCTTCGGCCTTCCAATTTACCAGGTTGTTTCTAAGGAAGGGGAACGGGGAACGGGGAATGGGGAAGCGGGAACCGGGAATGGGGAACGGGTTCCCTATACCGCCGACGCCGCATTTACAGACATCGCTTCGGGCGTGATGGTAAACTCGAGTTTCCTCAACGGTCTCTCGGTCGAAGAGGCGCGCCCTGCGATGATCAAGCACCTTGAGGAAAAAGGCGTATGCAAGGCGAAGACTCAGTACAAGCTGCGCGACTGGCTCTTCTCGCGCCAGAGATATTGGGGCGAGCCGTTCCCTGTTATCCATTGGGAAGACGGCACGCAATCGCTCGTTCCCGAAGAAGATCTCCCACTTACCCTTCCTGAGCTTGCCGACTACAAGCCTACAGGAACAGGTGAGCCGCCGTTGGCAAAGGCCTCGCAATGGGTCGAAGTGACCGACGAAAAGACGGGTCGCCGCGGCGTTCGTGAGACCAACACCATGCCTCAATGGGCAGGAAGTTGCTGGTACTACCTTCGTTACATTGATCCCCTGAACGATAAATGTTTCGCCGACAAGGATCTGCTTGAAAAATGGCTTCCTGTCGACCTTTACGTGGGCGGCGCGGAACACGCGGTATTGCATTTGCTCTACGCAAGATTCTGGCACAAGGTGCTTTTCGATCTCGGCCTCGTTCCCACGTCCGAGCCGTTCAAACGCCTTGTCAACCAAGGCATGATACTCGGCATGGCGTACAAGACGTCGAGAGGCGTTCTCGTGCCGATGGACCGCATTGAATGGCGCGACGGCAAGCCGTACGGCGCGGAGGAAGGCGGAGAGAAAGAACTTCTTGTTGAGTTCCCCGCAAAGATGTCAAAGTCTTTAAGGAACGTAGTGAACCCCGATGACATCATCCGCGACTATGGCGCCGATTCGCTCAGGCTCTATGAAATGTTCATGGGCCCGCTGCAGGCGGTGAAACCTTGGTCCACAAAAGGTGTCGAAGGCGTACATCGCTTCCTCAAACGCGCTCATCGCATCGTTACGGACATTGCCGCATCCGATCGCGAAATGACGAAGGCCGAAGCCAAATCACTCAACGCGATGGTGAAGAAGGTCGGCGAAGACATTGAAGCGATGGCATTCAACACTGGCATCTCCGCGATGATGGTCTTCATAAACGAAGCTGAGGCTTTTGCTAAAGAGTCGCGCGCGCTTCCCAAGGTCATGCTTGAGAAATTCGTTCTCTGCTTGGCACCTTTTGCACCGCATCTCGGCGAAGAACTCTGGCAGATTTTGGGGCATAATGATTCGCTCGCTTACGAGCCATGGCCCCAATACGACGCGGCGGCTCTCGTCGAAGACGAAATAGAAATTCCAGTCCAGGTTCTCGGCAAGCTCCGCGGTCGTATTCGCGTACCGGCTGAAGCATCTTGCGCCGAAATGGAAGCGGCTGCTCGCGCTAATGCCGACATTGCGAAAATCATTGAAGGTAAAACCGTCGTAAAAGTTATCGCCGTGCCAAAGCGCATGGTCAACTTCGTGGTGCGCTAATGCATCTTGTGCGCGAAGGGCTGCTCAAAATAGTCGAAGAGACTCTTGATGAGGTTTTACCTCGTCTTGATGAGCAGCCCTCAATTCTTTTCGAAGCTATGCGTTATGCTGTCGGCACTGGCGGCAAACGCATCAGGCCGCTTATCTGCCTTGCCTCATCAATCGCTGCTGGCGGCACTGCGCGTGACGCACGGTACTGCGCAGCAGCAATTGAGCTATTGCACAACTATACATTGGTGCATGACGATCTGCCTTCAATGGATAACGATACCGAAAGGCGCGGCAAGCCGACCGTTTGGAAAAAGTTTGGTGAAAGTACAGCTATCCTAGCAGGCGATGCGCTTATTGCGCTTGCATACCAAACTGCAGCACGAACGCCTTGCAATGTGCCTCAGACGATTGCCGCGCTTGGCGAAGCTGGCGTAGGCGTGGTGATGGGGCAAGTTGAAGATATCCGCCTTGAGCGCTCTTG
>JAGBXE010000228.1 GCA_017629455.1 Kiritimatiellia bacterium | reverse complement strand
TAACAAGCTAAAGCTTGTTCAATTTGAACATTAAGAAGCGCCCCAGAGCCATCACCTTTAACCCAAAGGCCAACAGCATTGGTAACGGCTATGTAAGGAACAGGCGTATGTTTACCAACGCGCACCCAAGCTCCATCGGAAAACTGATTTGTGTTTTGTGCATTTATAACCAGCGTATCGCCGCGCGAAGCATCGCGTGATTTTGAAACGTCAATTTCTACACCTTCGCACGATTCCTTTTCGAGAACCGGCAAATCAGATGGCTCAAGAATGGGATACGAGTTTTCTGCATAGTATTCATCGCCGCAGTATAACGCTTCTACGCGCAATTCAACATCACGCTCTTCGCTCGCTTCAACTGTCCATGATGAATATGGCGCATCGGAAATCTTGTGTGACTTAACGTTTTGAGGATAGACACGCCAAAGCCCCTCTCCATCCTGGCGCAAGCGGAATTCATCGCCAGGAACGCGCAAACGCTTTAACATCGATTCATCAAAAGCCTTAGCTAAACGCGCACGCTCCCAGCGGCCGAATATAACGAGCTGATCTTCTGTATGGAAATAAACGGGCTCAGCATTAATGCTATTGAGAGGATCGGGCAATTGGAAACCGTCCGCCGCGTCAATTGCAGCACCTTTGCAGCCATTATATTCCATCTCGTCAGAGAAGTGCTGACGGGCCATATAACAACCCATCATTGGCCCCCACCAACCAAGGTTGACACGCAAAAGATTTGCTTTTACCGCATATTCATCAAGACAACGGATATGTTCGTCGATAAAGCGCTTTGCGCCCCATTCAGCATGATCCCAAGGCCCGATACGGCTACGGTACCACCATGAGTACGGATAAAGACAAGCAGATTCGGCTATGATTTCGTTGTCTTTCTGGCGGAATTTGCGAAATGTCGTCTCACGCCCCTTCTCTGTACCGTAAATTGTCATCATTCCTTCAGCGCCGTCAAAATAAACGCCATCCGCCTTACAAGCGTTAAAGACTTCGCCTATGCGCTCAGAAACTCGCTCCATAAGTTTAGACCCCGGTTTTGGGTAAAAGGAGCCATAACGCTGCTGCATATATTTAACCTTTGTACCGACAGGGAACGTTTCTGCCGAAATTTTTACCGGCAAGGAGCCGAAATACTGCGTCTCGAAACTGCCGCGCGAAATCTTCGAGAAGCGATATGGCTTTTCAAATGAGATTGCGTGATACTGCACAACCTCGCGCCCAATTATAAGCGCATTTCCATTAGCATGGCTGCGCATAATGATTGTGTGGCCATCCCAAGGCTTTTCATTGACGTACATCTCTGTGTCGCCAGGGGCGAATGGACGAGCAAGAGTGTAGGTGCAGCGTTCAACAAGCTCTTCAGGATCGACCGTCACTTCAGGCAAGAAGCACGGCTCAATATACTGCACACAATGAGAAAGGTGGTGTAAATCAAAGCGAAAGCCTGCATCATGGAATTTCTTTGCTGCACCTGCAAGATCTTCAAGGCCATTAGGAAACCATTCGCGATTAAATTCATAAAGGCCGTAATTGACCCACCAAGCATAGGGATGGACAGTTGTAAAGCCGCCAAGTTCAGCCATTTCTATCCAATCTTCTGTTGAAGCTACGTCCATGCAAGTTGTAAAGACGTAACTTCCTCTATTGGCCTCACACTCTAATGCCCAAGCCCCACCAGCTTTTGAATATGGAACATCGGCAGCTAAAGTCATCGCCTTAAGCATCATAATAAGCGAAGAACGAGAACCTGCCGCAATGCCGCATTTGCGCCCGATAAACGAATCTGGCTGATCTGCACGAATCATAAGACCTGATTCTACCTGCTCCTTCGTCGGATAAAACGCCTTATCTGGTGCATCATAAAGCGAATGCGGATCTCTATTTGGAATTTCATCGCACGCTGTACGCAGAAGCGGATCGTAAGCTCGAAGCGCAACGCCGCTCTTCTCGTCAGAAACCAAGCAGGCCATATCGCCATACCATTTATCGCACGATGGCTTTACATGGGCAATAGTCCACGTCTTAACGTTTGGCACATCGAAGCGAACAGTCTCAATCGTCCAGCCACACCCGGCGCAATTTTGGGACTTCTTGCAGCATTGTTCGGAATTAGGCATCTTGTACGGTGTAAGAGAAATTTCAGCTTCGCCACCTATTGGAGAGAATCTGAAAACAAGATTACCCTTCTCGTTTTGATACATTG
>JAGBXE010000227.1 GCA_017629455.1 Kiritimatiellia bacterium | reverse complement strand
GGTTCGTTGCCGAGCCGTCCGTCAGGCGGTGTACGAGAAATACGGTCACGGGAATCATAGAGAGAGAAAGAAAGGTCAGAAACAATTGCGCCAGCCACATGCATGCGGGCGTTTCCACGGCTTCTTCGGCCGCCGTGGAACGGGCGCTTCCGAGAAACGCGCCGCCGATCGCCTTGGTGTAAGCGGCGACTGCGAGAGCGCCCGTCAGCGCGAGCGTAACCGCGACGAGAAACCCGGCGGACGCGAGGACGGGGTCGCCGCTGCGTATAGCCGAAAAGGCACCGATATAGATGGCGAGTTCTCCGAGAAAACCGTTCAGCGGCGGAAGTCCGGAAAGCGAAAATGCGTTGACGGTAAAGAGGGTTCCCGTCAGAGGCATGCGGCGCATAAGTCCGCCGAGGCGATCTTGGTCGAGAGTTCCGGTCTGGCGTAGAACGGATCCGGCGGCGAGGAAGAGCGACCCTTTGAGAAACGCGTGGTTCAGAATGTGGGCGAGCGCGCCAGCCGCACACAGCGCTGCGAGATGTTCGGGCGCGGACCGCCCGGCGGCAAGCGCTCCAAGACCGAAGCCCATCGCGATTACGCCCATGTTTTCGACTGAAGAAAAGGCCAAAAGCCGTTTGAGATTCGCCTGCGCAAGAGCGAAGAGGATGCCGCCGAGTGCGCCAAGCGCGCCGATTGCGAGAAATGTCCAGCCGAATATCTGGGCGTCGGTAGCCGACATTTCGGCCGGCGGGAAAAACTTCATCATTCCGCAGAAGCCGAGAGGAATCATCGCTCCTGACATGATTGCCGACGCAGGAGCCGGCGCGGCGGGATGGGCTTCGGGGAGCCAGGAATGGAAGGGTGGAAAGCCTATTTTGAGGCCAAATCCGACGATGGCGCATGTAAATGCGGCGAGTTGGCAGTTAGGGCGTGACAGGAGAACGCCGCCGAGCATCAGCGCACATGCGCCGGCCTGGCAGGCAAGTAGGTAGATCCATGCGGCTTTGCGCACCGATTTTTCTTTCGCGTCAAACGCTACGAGAGCGAAAGATGTTAGCCCCATCGTCTCCCAAGCAAGCAGGAATGGTAGCTTTCCTTTCGTGAGTACGACGGCAGCCATGGCGGCTGAGGTCAGGACGAGAAGGCACATAAAGCGCGGCAGGTGGCGGCGGGCGTCACCATGCAGATAGGCCGCCGCGTGCATTGCGGCGGCCCCTCCAACGGCAAGGATGGGTATAAGATAGATAATTTCTGTCAGTAACATGGAGTTTCATCTCCAAATTATCGCACACATATGGAGTGGTGGGCTATAGTGGATTCGAACCACTGACCTCTTCCATGTCAAGGAAGCGCTCTAACCAACTGAGCTAATAGCCCTCGGCTCATCTACTGGTGCTCGGGGCGGGACTCGAACCCGCAAGGATCTCTCCACATGCACCTCAAGCATGCGTGTCTGCCAATTTCACCACCCGAGCGGTTTGATGAAACGTTGCGCAGTATATCAAATCTGAGGCACTCATTGCAAGGGGGTAATTTAAAAAATTTTACTTTTCTCGCCCGAGCAATTTATTTGACGGCTTTGACAGTACGCTAATGTTATCTATGGTATAATACGAAGTACTATGAAAATATATTTAAAGAAATTCTCTTCGCTTGCTTCGCTATTGATTCTCGTCGGGTGCGCCGCAGCGCCTTGCTCTGATAAATCATGCTCATCACAGCCTGCCGCGCCCAAACAGGATGACGGCTGCGTAGCGCGTTTTGATGAGGGGCGTTGGCTTGTCGAGCGCTATCCTTCGAAAGCTCTTGCAGTGAGCGACAATATCGAGTGGCTGAAGAACGGACGCGTTCCTGAGTACGCAATTGCAAATGTTGTCAAATGGCTTGAGCTTAAAGGCCAGGACATGTCTGAATACAGGCGCAAGCATACGGTGCCTTGCGATCCGCCTATGAAGATGTTTGCAAAAGATTTTCGTCTCGGCTATATGCTCGACATTTCTCGCAGTAAGGTGCCGACATTGGAAATGCTTAAAACAATTGTCGATGTGCTCGCGGCGGCAGGCTTTTCTGAATTTCAGCTTTACACCGAAAACACCTTCGCATACAAGGGCCACGAAGAGGCGTGGCGCGATTGGAGCCCCGTCACTCCTGAAGATGTCCGCACGCTCGATGCGTACGCATGGGCGAAGGGGATTAAGCTTATTGCCAATCAGAATTCATTCGGTCATCTTGAAAAATGGCTGATGCACGCAAAGTACCGCGATTTGCTTGCTGAAACGCCTAATGGCTATAGGGTCGAGAACCCAAAATTGTACAATCCCAATCCTTGCGCGATTTGCCCCACCGACCAAAAGTCGCTTGATTTTCTCGCAGACCTTTACGACCAACTTCTTCCAAACTTTTCGCATTCATCAGAAATCAATGTCGGCTGCGATGAGGTTTGGGATATCTTCGATCGCAATGGGCGCTCGGCGAAGGTCGCCGCCGAAATCGGTGTACCGAACCTTTACATGAAGCACCTTAAAAATGTTAATTCCCTTGTTGCCAAGCGTGGTAAGCGTATGGCGTTTTGGGCTGACATGGTTCTGCGCGATCCAGAGCTCATCTCGCAAATACCATCCGGCGTTAATGCTCTTCAGTGGGGCTACGCCAGCGAACGCAGCACTGTTGGCTATACATGCGAGTTTGAAGGGCGTTGTCAGGCGCTGCAAAGGCATGGTATCTCTTACACCGTGTGTCCTTCTACGGTTACGTTCAAGGGCCCGTTTTTCGATATGCCCGAGGCGTTCGGCAATATTAAGCTTGCCGTTGAGAGCGCGGCGAAGTTCGGCGCGGAAGGCTTACTCCTAACCGAGTGGGGCGACGGCGGCCACGCAAACGCATTCCTTTCGAGCCTCGTGCAGATTGTCTACACCGGTCTTCGCTGCCGCAACAAACCGTACGATGAGGCAAGTGTAATAGCCAAGGTAAACGAAATCGCCGATGCGAAAATCGGAGCGTCTCTTATCGCCTTGTGGTCAACGCGCGCAACTTTCCGCGCAAAGCCCGATCTTGTGGCGGTGCGCAAAGCGCTTGATCAGGCGCGTTCCGAGTCGGGCACTGCTCCTGGGTGGGTGCGCAACGGTTTGGCGATGACCGATTTGCATCTTCGTGTAGCCGAAGCAAGGGCGGCGAATAAGCCGCTTCCTGAAGGGCTGCGCGAGTCGTACCGCCGTCTGTGGCTTGAGGCAAACCGCCCAGGTGGTTTTGAGTATTCCGTTAAGTCTTTAAAGTACTAGCCTTTTGTGAGCGAAGGTCTAGAAAGTCTAAAGAAGCCTAGGGTAGCGCCGCATGTAGCAGCGCTGCCCAAAAGCGGTATTCGCAAATTTTTCGACATTGTCGCGCAAGCGAAGGATGTTGTATCTCTTGGCGTCGGCGAGCCCGATTTCGATACTCCTTGGCACATTTCGCGTGCGGCAGTTACATGCCTTGAAGACGGCGGCACGCATTACACGTCTAATCTTGGCATGCCAGAGTTGCGCCAGGCAATATGCCGCTACAATGAACGTCGCTTTAATGCGCAGTTTGATTGGCGCAAAGAAACGCTCGTTACGGTAGGTGTTTCAGAAGCTATCGACCTAGCCATACGTGCGATATGTTCGCCAGGCGATGAGGTTGTTTATC
>JAGBXE010000226.1 GCA_017629455.1 Kiritimatiellia bacterium | reverse complement strand
CGGTGGCGGCAGCGGTTTTTCGTGGGAGGGTTGGAACGGCGGCGACGGCGGCAGCGGAATTGTATTTGTCCGTTATCGGCTCTTTCCCAATGGTTTGATTCTGACGGTTGAGTAATCGCGTATTGCGTAAGGAAAGGAAATAGTACAATGAGGATTTTAGCAGTATTTGCGCTAGCATTAGTCGGCTCGCTTGCCGTTTCGTGCACGTGCGAGAGAGGGTTTGTTCTTGTGGACGGCGAAAACCGCGCGAAAATATTTATTCCCGCAAAGCCGGAGGAATCAAGTCGGCTTGCGGCTTCTGAAATTACGAATTATGTTATGCGCGCGACTGGAGCGCAACTTGAAATCGGAGAGTTCGATCCGGCTGCACCTGCACGTGGCGCGATTGTTATAGGAACTCTTCAGACGCTCGGCGACGCAGTTCCTGGCGAAATACGCAGCGCTCTTGAAGCGAGCGACAGGCTTGAAGCGTCGTGGCTCGGCGTTGTCGATGGAATACTTTGGATTGTCGGGCGCGAAGAGGTTGCGGAACTTTACGGTTCTTATCACTTCCTTATGTCTAAACTCGGCGTGCGGTGGTTTAAGGCGGCGACTGAGGAAGACCCGGGCGATTACGTGCCGCCTGTTCGTAAAAGCGTCGTTCTTTCGCCCTGGCGTGAACTTCGCAAGCCTTCGTTTTCAGAGCGCCGTCTCGATATGTGTGGGGCCGCCACGCAGTTTCCCGCGAAGAACTCTCAGGCCTGCTCGGTGCGCAACGGTTATCAGATACAGTGTTCCCAGGTTTGGCATCCGCGCGAGAAAGTCAAGTTCAAAGGGCTTTACGAATATTTTGCGCCGCGCGTTCCGAAGCGGCACACAGGCCTTGGCGGCGGGCATCTTATCTTCGCACAGGTGTGGCCGGCCGATGACAAGCATTTCGCCGAGCATCCTGAATATTTCGCGCTCGTCGACGGTAAGCGCGTGAAGGGGCTTCAATACTGCTATTCCAACACCAATCTCCTGAACATGGCGGCCGACCGTGCAATACGCAAGCTTGATGAGACAGGGGGCCTTGGCACATATTGCTACGCGCTTTGGGATACGGCTTCTGGCGCGTGCCAGTGCCAGAATTGCGTTAATATGGCAACGCCCGAGGAGACAAAACGCGGCATTGAATCGACGCGCTTTCATAAGTTTGTCAACGTTATGTCCGAGCGCATCTACGCTGCTTACCCGAAAGCGGATCTTCTTTATCTTGCCTACTGGACCTACCGCAGGCCGCCGGTCGATGTTCCTCACGATCCGCGAATGCCCGTTCAGTACTGCATGCACGAACGCTGCTATGGCCATGATTTCGCCGATCCGTCATGTCGGCGCAACGCTATCAGGCTTAAGGAACTGAAAGAGTGGACAGATATCGCGCCCTACGTTTTCACGTACGAATATTTTTCGGCGACACCCTCGCTCTATTGCTGCAACGAATTAACGCACGCGCGCGATCTTAAGTTTTACAAATCGCTCGGGCTTAAAGGGTGGAAGGAAGAAGCGCTCTTTTCTGACGCGCGGTTCGTAGGCGGTGCAGCTGCGCCCGGCAATATCCAGGCATCGCGCGACAGAATGACGTCAAACTGGCAGCGTTATTATCTGTGCGGCCGTCTTTCATGGGATATCGATCTTGATGAGAAGGCGGTTCTCGAAGAAGCCGAGACGCTTTATTACGGCCCGGCATACCCAGCGATGAAGAAGTATCAGGCTCTGCGCCGCCGCCTTTGGGACAATAACCGCAACTGTCTCGGTTACCCCACGGGAGATCAGCGCACGGCGACGCTTCTCAATCAGGCCGGAGCGAAAGAGGAACTTCTTTCTCTGCTCGACGAAGCAGAGCGCCTCTCGGCCGGTGATGCGGTGACGCTTTCTCGTGTGCGTCTTGATCGGCGCTGGCTCACATCGTACTGGATTGAGCCCAATGAAAAACTGCGCCTCAAAGCCGGCAAGACGATGCGCGCGCCGTGCGTGTCAAAAGCCCCTGTTCTTGACGGTTGCGGCGACGACGGCGTTTGGGCTTCGGCGGCGTATGCCGACGATTTTCAGTCGGCCGCCCACTTTGGGGATCGCGGAGGCAAACCTATACCGCAGGAGCTTGCGACGTCGGCCGGCGTTCTTGTCGACGGGGAAAACTTCTATTTCCTTCTCTCTGCCAAAGAGCCGCAGACATCGAAGATGAAGCTTTCGCGCGGAAAGGATTCTTCAATCTGGAGCGATGACGCTTTCGAGGTGTTCCTCTACCCTCCCGCCATGGACAACCGCTATTATCATATAGCAGTCAATGCCCTCGGCGAGATATACGACGCGCGCTGTGCCGGAAATGAAGTGTCGTTCGATACGGGCGCAGAAGCTAAGGCGCGCATTCTTGACGGCAAATACGTTATCGAACTTAAAGTGCCCGCCGCGAAAATGCATCCTTTGAAGAAGGGCGAAACATGGCAGATTCTCGTTGCCAGAAACCGCAAGGTCAAGGACGCGATTACGCCTAAAGGTTTTGGGTGGACGATCGGAGGGGCCGGTTATCATGACACGATGTCGTACCGCTCGCTTCTTATCGGCGCGGACAGCGGTGTTAAAAACGGCTCGTTCGATGACAGAGACGATAGCGGCAAAGTTAAGAACTGGGCGTTTTCCGGAAAGGGCGCGCGCGTTGAAAAGATTGGAGATAACAACTGTCTTAGTCTTAAGAGCGATGTCTGTTATCAGTATATGCTCGGGCAGTCCGACAGCCCTAGAAAGATTTCCTACAATTTCCGGGCGAAGGGCAAAGGTACTCTTAAAGTATTTTTCTATTCTTTCACCGATACGCCCGATGCGAGAGCAAAGCACGGGTATAAACGGAAATTCAATAAGCCGCACGAGGGAATCAAGGTGGGGCTTTCTCCAGAGTGGAAGAGTTTTTCCGCGGATTTCGAGATTCCGGCCGGCGAGACCGTAGGGATTGCCTTTACGCCGGCAGGAAAAGGTTCCGAGGCCTTTGTCGATGATGTTTCAGCCGCGGTCAATTGAGTAAATCGCTTACTTTATTGCATCTCTTAAAAACCGGTAAGCGGCCGCCTCGCGCTCCTTAAGCGGGGGAGGGGGCTTGCGTTTGCCGCGGTGTTTTTGATATACTACACCATTGTTCGTCCACGGTGGGCGGGCTGAAGCGAATGAGCTGCGGTTCCATCCTGCGGCCAAAGCGGATTGGTCTAGTTCTGATTTTAAAGATCGAAAGGAATAAAAAGCATGGAAATGCCTACATCTGCCCTTACGGGTATCTCCCTCAAAGATATGTTTGACGCCGGTTTGCACTTCGGCCACCAGACAAAGCGCTGGAATCCGAAGATGAAAGGCTATATCTTCGATAAGCGTAACGGCATCCACATCATCGATTTGCAGCAGTCTGTTGAGCTTCTCGACGAAGCAGCGGCATTCGTTCGCGATACGATCCTCGCTGGCAAGAAGGTTCTTTTCGTCGCTACCAAGAAGCAGGTTTCTGGCCTTGTCAAGAACGCTGCCGAGAGCGTCGATCAGTATTGGGTGACCGAGCGTTGGCTCGGCGGTACTCTCACTAACGCCAAGACGATCCGTTCAAGCGTGCGCCGTATGCGCCAGCTTCAGGCGACGGCCAAGGCTAACGCCGGTGAGCTTTCGCAGCACAAGCAGGAGAACTCGATGCTTCGCCGCGAGCTTACTAAGCTTGAAACCAACTTGACGGGCGTTGCCGAAATGACCGATTTGCCCGGCGCCGTCTTTGTTGTTGACTGCGTTAAGGAAGTCAACGCTGTTAAGGAAGCTGCACGCCTTCGCATTCCTGTCGTTGCTCTCGTCGACACGAACGCCGACCCTGAGCCGATCGATTACGTCATTCCCGGCAACGACGACTCTGTCCGCGGTGTTGAGCTTGTTCTTTCCGGCATCTGCAAGGTTATCAAGGATGCTAACGACGAGTATGGCGCCAAGGCTGCCGAAGAAAACCGTCGCCGCGAGAGCGAGCGCGCCGAGCGTGAGGCCGCCCAGAAGGCTGAGCGTGCAGAGCGTGCCGAGCGCAAGTCGCGTGCGGCCAAGCTCGCTGGTCAGCGTCGCTCCGCCAAGAAGGGCGCTGTCGCTGCCGACGTGAAGGCTGCTGCTCGCGCTGCTAAGGAAGCGGCAGAGACCAAGGCAAAGGCAGATCTCGCAGCAAAGCGTCAGGCTAAGGTCGTTGAGGCCGCCGCCGCCGTTGCAGCAGCTGTCGAGGCTCCTCAGGCCGAAGCTCCCGCAGAGGCTTAATGATTAAGCCCTAAAGGCTAAACTACAAAATACGAAACGGTTTAAAATATGACTATCACGATTGACATGATCAAGCAGCTCCGCGAGGCTACTGCCGCCGGTATGGGAGCTTGCAAGGAGGCTCTCACAGCCACTGATGGCAATATGGACGAAGCGGTCAAGTACCTTCGCGAGAAGGGCCTTGCCGTTGCGGCTAAGCGCGTCGACAAGGAGTCGAAGCAGGGCATCGTCGCTCTTGCTGAGGCTGCTGATCGTAAGTCGATGGCTCTTGCTGAAGTTAACTGCGAAACTGACTTCGTGGCTAAGACCGAAGCTTTCATCAAGTTCGTTGATGATGCAGCCAAGGTTACCCTTGAAGGCAAGGATGTCGCTGAGGCTCTCGCCGATGATTACAAGATGCTCCTGACGAAGACTGGCGAAAACGTCAAGATCCGTCGCAGCGAGCGTTTTGAGCTTACGGGCGCAGGTTGCCTTTCGGGCTACATCCACATGGGCGGCAAGATCGGTGTCGTCGTCGAGCTCGCTTGCGAGAAGCCTTGCGAGAAGCTTGATGAAGCAGCTCACATGGTCTGCTTGCACATTGCGGCCTGCAACCCGAAGTATACCGTCCCCGAGGACGTTCCTCAGGCTGAAATCGATGCTGAAATCGAGATCAAGCTCAACGCTCTCAAGGAGCAGAAGGGTAAACTTCCTCCCGAGCAGGCTCTCGTCGGCATCAAGAAGGGTATGGCTGCTAAGTTCTGCTCGCAGATCTGCCTTCTCAAGCAGGTTTATGTTGCCAATGACGACATCACCGTTGAGAAGTATCTTGAAGACATTTCAAAGGAAATTGGCGCGCCGGTTTCAATCAAGCGTTTTGTCCGTATGCAACTCGGGGCATAACCGCTTGCGCAACTAGGCGTATTTTTGATATACTGTACAAGTTTTCGTCTCGTAAGAGGCCACTTTAGCTCAGTCGGTAGAGCACATCCTGG
>JAGBXE010000225.1 GCA_017629455.1 Kiritimatiellia bacterium | reverse complement strand
TCGCGGGAAAGCTCTTCGCGGCGCTCCTTGAACGGATCGAAAAGCCTGTGGTACGCGGCCAACAGCTCTTTCTTCGCAGTGCCGTACCCATAGCCGCCGGCGCGGAACGCAGCCGCCATGGCAGCGACTTCCTCTTCCGTAGCAAAGAGTTTGTAAAGCTCGTAGATTGAATTGCCTTCTGGCTCCTTGCTCGCCTCCATAGGCTGGGAATCCGTTACGATACCCATGACCTTCTTTTTAACGGAAGGATCAAAAAGCCCTATCGTATTGTTGTAAGACTTTGACATTTTCTGGCCGTCCGTACCAGGGATAGTCGCAACTGCGCCTGGGATATAGGCATCGGGCAATTTAAATGTCTCGCCGTAGGCATTATTAAACTTCTGCGCAAGATCACGCGTCACCTCTAAGTGCTGCTTTTGATCCTTGCCGACAGGAACTATGTCGGCTTGCATAATAAGAATATCAGCAGCCATAAGCACAGGGTACGCAAAAAGGCCGTGCGTCGCCTCAAAGCCATGAGCCATCTTATCTTTGTAGCTATGACAACGCTCAAGAAGCCCCATCGGCGTTAAGCAAGAAAGGCACCACGCAAGCTCTTGCACTTCGGGAACGTCGTTTTGGCGATACATTACCGACTTAACAGGATCAAGGCCGCACGCCAAATAATCAAGCGCCAGTTCGCGCGTAGCGTCCCTCAGGCTTGATGCGTCGCGAACAGTCGTCATGGCATGGAAGTTTGCGATAAACATGTACACGTCGCCCTTCGATTGAAGGTCGAACATGGATTTCATCGCCCCAAAGTAATTGCCCCAGTGCAGTTTGCCTGAAGGCTGAATTCCCGTCAATATTCTCATAATTGCGTATTATACCATGTATCCTAAGCGAAGTGCTTATTAATCCTGTTGATGAGCCGTCATCCATTTGGCCGTATCTGTTTCACCAGATTCGGTAGAGGCATTAAGAATAATCTTAACTAGCTCTTCATCTACAATATAGCGCTTGAGCGAAAGGCCCTTAACTTTGCCGCCTTTCTTATCGACCTTTATCTCGCACGATTTCGACGCTATTGGCGAAGGAAGAAGACGAATACGCTTACGGCCAATTGCTGTACCTGCAAGAACTTCCTTGCCGTCTGCCAGCAAACGCCAAGCATCAACATTTTCGCCAAAGGCAATATCCTCGCTCATTACGACCACGTTAAAGCTTTCGCCTGCGCGCGTAACCTCATTTGCGAAAAGCGCCTTCAGTAAAACATTAAATCCTTTAAGCGTTTGCACATCCTTCGCATCGAGAAGCCCTTCGCGGTTGGGGGCAAGGCCGATATTCATCACACCGCCGTTGCCGACGCTTTGAGTGTAAAGCTTAGCAAGATATGCCGAGCTCTTTTGTGTATTGTTTTCCTTCTCATGCCAGAACCAGCCTTTGCGCAGCGGAAAATCGGCTTCGCAAACACGGAAAAACGCCCCGGCAGGTGAGCCCTTGTTGATCTGGCGGCGATAATTGGGGTTGCCGTACTGGCGGTTAACATACCCGCCCACCGTATCGATAGTAGCGCGAGAACTCTCGTCCAGAATGCCGCGCTCGTTGCCTGGCCAGCGCAAATCGGAAGCATCATTCTCGCCCGCGAAAATCGTCACCTTGGGCTGAAGTTCGCGCACAAAACGGAAGATCTCGTCAAACCTGTAATAGTCGTCGGCGCTTCTGAAAAAGCGAACGCCGCGGCTACCGCCGTAATAGCCGTCACCGCCATTAGCCCCGTCGAACCACATCTCGAAAACTTCGCCGTACGCGCCACCTAAAAGCTCCTTGATTTGGGCGTGATACTTTTCGACATACGCCGCTTTGCCGTAGTCGGCATCGTGGCGGTCCCACGGAGAAACATAAACGCCAAACTTGAGCCCATGTTTCTTGCAAGCGTCTGCCATCTCCTTAATATAATCCCTACCTTTAGCTTGCGCCTTAGAGCCTTGGGTTAAGCTAACACCCTGTTTCCAAAACGGAGTTTGAGTAATGTTGTAATCGGTAGTCTTTGTCGGCCAAAGGCAAAAGCCATCGTGATGTTTTGCAACAATCACTAAACCCCCAAGGCCGCCAGCTTTAGCGCCGGAGACTATTTGATCTGCGTTAAACTTTGTTGGATTAAGAAATTCAGGGTTGGCATCGCCAAAGCCCCACTCGCTGTCTGTATACGTATTAAGCCCCCAATGGACAATGCCGATTATTTCAGGCCCCTTATTAAGCCTCTCCAACAAGGCTGCACGCGGTGTTGGACGAGAAGGCTTTACCTGAACTTGATGATTGACAATACCCTGAAGCTTGCGCCTAAAATCCCAGAAGTTCACTTCATTTTTAATAGCCGCCGCGCGATCCACCTTGGAAGCAAAATCTGAAATTTCCTTCAAATAAAGGCCTTGCTCCTTGAGAATGCGAATCTTCTCAGAGGCGACAATGCCATTGCGAAGCTCTAAGAAGCGAAGCGAGGGCGAGCCATCAGGATAAACGAGGAATGTGTCTCCCGCCTTCCAGCCTCCACCTCCAATTCCCGTGTAAGAAAGATCGCGCATCGGATCCTGCGGCCACGAGTTCCACGCCCACCGCAAAAAGCCATCAAGGCCCACCATCGCGGAATACGCCCCAAGCCAATATGCTTCTTCCAGCTCGTTGTGGCACATGGTGTTGGGATATAAAGGCCCGCAGCAAACATAATACGTGGTAATCATCCCCTTCTCGCGGCGCGATGATGCCTCGGCGATGAGCTTATCCGTCAAATGGCTAAGGCCAAAGCATGAATGGTAAATATCAATACCTTCAAACTCCGACGGCGCGCGGTTGCCGGCAAGAGCAATCTTAAGCCCAGGAGCTTTTTCCTGAATAAGAGAAGCGATATTGCGCACATCATCAGGCATACGCTCGTCGATACTTACAACAGTATCATCGAACCAGCCCTTCTCCTTAAGGTGTGCGGCAAAGTCTTCAAGGAAATCGCTCCAGTAAGCCTTAAATTCGTCGGTCCCCGGAATTGCTGGCATTTTATACAGCTCTCCCATCTCATCCTCCCATGTAACAACATACCCCCAAGGGCACATCGTGTAGCACGAGATTATCGGGCCAAGCCCGCACGAACGGCCAAACTCAACGTATTGATCGAAAATAGTATAATCAAAACACCACGAGCCATCCATCTTCTTGATATGGCGAATCATTGAACGGTATGCGTCGTAGCATTGATTATCCCAAGGCCTATCAAGGAGCGTAACTGTAAGCGTCTTTTGCCCGGCACTTGCAAGCGTCTCCCACAACGGGCGCATCTTCTCATAGTGAGCGGGCGAAAACGGCTCGACCCCGAAATACCTGGCAACCGCCCACGGGTGCTGCCACAGATCGAGGAAAAATTTCCATTCCTTTGCCGGCGGCAGAACGCGGTCGATAACAGTCACCTTTACGTCACCTGCATAATAGGTGCCTGCTTTAATATCTGCCGACGCAGAAACGGACAACACCTTAACTCCGACATCAGTAGAGCCCCACTCGACGCGGTCGGCCAAAGTCTGATAATGCGTACCGTAAGGCCTTGTCAGATAACGGACCTCTTTTGCCGTTCCAACCTTAACTTCCAAACCCTTGGGCGCTATCCCCACACGAGCGAAATCGCTCATAATCATGGTCGTAGTTTCGCCGCGCCAAACAGTAACATCAAAAGTACGAGACTGAGCGACATACGACGAAAAAGCCAATACCCTAATCCGATACATTTCACGATTGACTGCATTTTCAATTCCTTTTTGATTTAAACGAACAATCACCGTAAATTATACCATTTCCTCACTTCTTACGTATCTCCCAATCCTCTCTCCCACTCACAACTCAATCCTCCAACTCATCACTCACTACTCTAGCTAAAAACCCTATTTGCTAATAATCACAAATTTACCCACTAAAAATGAAGTTATTTTGGGGCCTGGCCCCAAAATAACTTCAAAATACCCTTTGAGTTGGGTTAATTTACTACCTTACATTCTTTTGATTATATGTTGCGCTGCTCGTATTGTATTTCCGCAGCAGTCAAGAACGCCGGCAAACTCGGGAAGAATAACTGAAACAGAACCTGAGCCCACCGTCTTTAAGCGAATAAGCAAAATATAACGTGAATAATATTTCTTTTGAACGTATGTAGCATAAGGGGCGGATTCAATGCCAGCATCGGCCTTGCCGACAATTCCAGCACTGTCGCCCAAACCAAACGCCAAAAGAGCACCGCCATTTGCCGCAAGTTCAGCCTTTACTTCGTCTTCGGTGTAATACTCACCCCAACCCTTCGTATTCATAAGCTCCTGCCCACACGCCTGATAAACTGTTCGGCCTAAATCCGACATGGGGTTTATCGCGGCAACTACCATCTCGTTAGTTAAAAGCGTAGCGACGCAAGCAGAATCGTTCGGGTCGAGTCCATCAGAGGCATTAGGAACAGTACCATCGCCATATGCCCTGTCTTCAGGATAGTTAACTGACGGATATCCATTAGCATATGCGTTATGAGCCATTACATACTTAAGCCCCAAGCGAGAATCAAGCGCGGAAACTTGTGCTGCACTAAGCGTAAACTTACAAAGAAGTTTGCGCAAATCGGCGGTAAGTCCAGAATTGTTTTGATCGCGATATACGCCGTTTGGATCGTCCTCTTTAGGCCCTAAATAAAGCCAGTCGGCATCGCTTGCATCCTCGCCTATACTAGAGCGCTTATCTGAAGCATTTGCATAATCAAGGCTGCCAGCTACCGACGAGCCAAATATAGGCGCGCCACCGGCGCCTGCGTAGAGTAGCGAATCAAGGCGATTAAGCCTGCCACCTTCAGCAAGAAACGCCTCAACGGCACGCTCAACCGACTTTTGATTTGCAAGCGAAACCTTGCGCGAAGCCGATTCCCTTACTCCGCTAAGCCTATTAACCGCTAACGTGGATACAATCGCGATAAGCGCGACGACCATTAACAGCTCTATCAATGTGAATGCTTTCTTCATTTCGTTTCTTCCTTCTTATTTTTGTTTGTTAAATTATGTATGTCATCAATGACTGTGTGCTCTTTATCTTCCTTATGCACACCCATCGAAGTGCGCCCATCCGCGGCAGGATGCGCAGAAAGCGCCTCT
>JAGBXE010000224.1 GCA_017629455.1 Kiritimatiellia bacterium | reverse complement strand
GCTTTATACGCCAAAGCAAGAAGTATCTGCTCTACAACGCTTACAACAACATGCTTTGCGACACATCTCTCGATGGCGAGACGGTCGCGCAGACGATGATTAAGCCCGACGGCTTTGGGGTCGTGTCGTTCGTCGTGACCAATCATCTGACGGACACATTGCATATTGGGCAGCTCAATTCGTTCTGCAATGAGCGCAACCTCTCCTTCGGCGGCGTTAAACTCGCCGAGGTCATCGTTTTCGAGACGGAACAGACACCGGAGCGGCGGCGTATGATCGACGCTAAACTTCTTAAGAAATGGCGCGGTATAGGCGCGCTTCCTGCGATCAATGTCGCGCTTCCGTCGGTCGCCGTGGCGAAGGGCGCGAAGGCGAAGTTCGTCATGGACGGCGAGGATGCGGCGGCGGAGCTTTCCAGGATCAACGTCGAATGGGACGGCGTGACGGCGGGCACGATGATCGTTGACGGCCGGGTCGATTTGTCGCGTCCGGCGACGGTCTCGCTCACCTTCGCGTCTGGAACGAGGCTTCTCACGTCCGGTAGGCGCGTCAAGGTTTTGGAGGCGAAGGAGTTTTTCAACTCTGATGCTCTGTCCGCGTGGACGCTCGAGCTTCCTGCCGAAGCGCGCGCTTCCGGCAGACTTGTCGTTTCCGGCAATTCTCTGTACGTGCAGTTTGACTATTATGGAACAATTCTTATCGTCAAGTAAGGGAAAGGAAAATACTGTATCATGAGCAAGCTTTCGTTTTTGGCGGCGGCGATTCTTCCGGTTGTGTCGCTTTACGCCGAGAGGCAGTACGAGTTCCGTGCGGAACTCGAGCGTGTCCATGAACGCGGACTGCGCGATGAAGCCGTCCGCCCGGCGCAGAACGAGTTCGAGATTCGTGACGGAGCGGTGATTTCCTTGCCCGCCGACCGCACCGAGGTTCTTGAAAACGCGTCTCGCGATTTCGCGGAATATCTTCTCGTGTCGATGGGTATCGGAGCTGCTGTTTCCGTCCGCAGCGGCGAGGGCGCGCTCAAGATCGTTATTGACAAGTCCGTCGGCGCGCGCACAAGCCGCATAGAGACGACGGATAAAGGCGTTATGGTTACGGCGTTCGACGAGCGCGCCGCGGCGCAGGCGCTTTACCACCTTGAAGATATGATGAGCTTAAGGCGCGCGCCTTATCTTCCAAAGGGCTCATCATTGCGCCGCGCACGTTTTTCGACGCGCATGGTACATTCGGGCTGGGGCATGGATCTCGTTCCCGAAAACTATATGCGCCGCATGATTCATTTTGGTTATGATTCTTTGCTTGTCTATGTGAAGAAAGTCGGCAAGACGAAAAGCTGCGCGGCGTTTGAAGATATAAACGCCATCATCCGCCGCGCTGCAGCGCATGGCATTGATGTGTATCTTTATACTTCTGTTAAGGCATATGTTCACCCCGACGATCCCGGTGCGCAGAAAGTTTTTGACGATACTTACGGCGAAATCGCGCGCGCTTATCCAGAAGCCAAGGGGCTTATTCTTGTCGGCGAGAGCTGTGCGTTCCCATCGAAAGACAACCGTGCTTGCAGTGATCCGTATGAAGTGAAAAAAGCCCGCGGAGATAAGCGCCCAGCTCCCGGTTGGTTTCCTTGCTACGACTATCCCGACTGGCTTAACTGTGTAAAGCGTGCGATTGCCCGTCATGCCCCTGAAATGAAGGTTGTCTTTTGGACTTATAACTGGTCAAAAGATTGGACTCCAGAAACTGCGCCGGCACGCATGGAACTTATCGACAAGTTGCCAATTGATAAGACGATTCTTTTAAGTACGTTTGAGATGCCTGAGCGCGTCAAGTTTGCTAACGGCCACGAGCTTGCAATTAGCGACTACACAGTAGTCTGTCCTGGTCCTGGTAAAAACTTTTCAAAAGAGGCCCAGCGTGCCAGCAAGAGGGGTATGGAGCTTTTTACGATGTCCAATACTGGCGGGCACACGTGGGATTTCGGCACCGCTCCATACGAGCCGTATCCTCATTTGTGGGCGAAGCGTTGGAACGCACTAGTTAAGGCGAACGCCGATTGGGGTCTTTCGGGGCTTATGGAATCGCATCACTACGGTTGGTATCCAAACTTTGTTTCTGAATTGGCGAAAGAATCGTATATTGAAGGCGGCTTGCCGTTTGACCGTCATATACGCCTTATTGCCGCGCGTGACTTTGGCGAGCGTAATGCCGATGAGGCTGTTAAGATTTGGCGCGATTGGTCGGAAAAGGGCGCTAATCATCCGCCATCGATTGGTCATCAATACGGTTCATTCCGTATTGGACCTGCGTATCCGTTCGAGTTTGGCGGAAAGCGCATTGAAAATTCAGAATTTCCATCTCCTGAACATGCCGCTTACGGCATTGGCATATGCCACCTTAATTTCACAGAGGAGCTTTGGGGTGAGCGTATGTATTACCCAGAAGTCGTGCCTTTAGAGCTTGAGCTTATGGAGCCGTTGGCAAAGAGCTTTATGGATGGCGCCGAACGCTTCAAGGCGATGGCGCAAGGGCTTTCGGGTAGGCAGAAGTTTAAGGCAGCGAAGATGGCAGTATTGGGCGAGTATCTTGGCCGTACGGTAAAAACCGCCATCAATCTTAAGCGTGGTGCGCTTGCGTGGGAAGCAGGCAACAAGAAGTTGCTCCACGATATTGCACGCGAAGAATATGCAAACGCAAAGGCTACGCTTCCGCTTGTCGATGCCGATTCTCGTCTCGGCTTTGAATGCTCAATGGAGTATTGCGGTGGCCGCAAGCAGATAGAGTGGAAGCTTTCGCGCATGGAGAAGTTCTTTGGAGATCTTAAATAGGTAGATGCTGTTTTATGAGTGGTATCGACATTGCGGTAGTACTCGTCTATCTTTTAGCGACTACTCTTTTCGGCTGCAGTTTCATGTTTCGCCGCGGCGTCGGAAATGATGCCGAAGGCTTTATGACAGGGTCGGGGCGGTTGCCTACCTGGACTGTCGCATTGTCGATATTTGCAACTCACGTTTCGTCTATCGCATTTCTGGGGCTCCCTGCCAAGGCGTTCGCCGACAATTGGAATCCGTATGTGCTTTCATTGACGGTGCCGCTTTCTGCAATAGTGGCGGCAGTGTGGTTTGTGCCTTTCTACCGTAATTCGTCAAGCGTTTCGGCGTATTCATTTTTAGAATCGCGCTATGGAGCGTGGGCGAGGCTTTATGCCAGTTCTTGCTTCCTTGTGATGCAGTCGGCGCGCTCGGGTGTTATACTTTTCTTGACGGCACTTTTAGTGAGCGTTCTCCTTGGCTGTTCAGTTTCGACTGTTATTGTAGTTTGCGGGTTGGCTACTGCCGTTTATTCGTTAATGGGTGGTCTTAGCGCAGTCGTATGGACTGATGCAGTCCAATCGATCGTTCTTATTTTAGGGACAATTCTTAGTATTTTCGTTCTCGGCTATTCCGTGCCAGATTTGGGTGCAGGCCTTTCTGCGGCATTTGATGCGGGCAAGTTTTCTCTTGGCGGTTTTTCGCTTTGTGATTTAAGCAGTGAAACGTTTTGGGTTATTTTCGTTTACGCAATATTTATAAATTTGCAGAACTTCGGTATCGACCAAAGCTTTACACAGCGTTACATTGCGGCAAAGTCGCAGGCTGCCGCGGCGAAATCACTTC
>JAGBXE010000223.1 GCA_017629455.1 Kiritimatiellia bacterium | reverse complement strand
GTTTTTCTTAGGCGTTGCCATATGCGATTCGGCAACTACGCTTCTTGCGAAAGTGCTCGATGAAAAGGGCTGGTCCGAAGCGCCTTTTGCGCGCTACATGATGAGCACATCGCTTTGCGAAGATGTTATATGCGTTGGCGCGATTTCGCTTGCAACTGGTTTTGCCGCAGGCGACGGTCTTTCGCCAGGTGCTTTTTTCGCTTCGCTTGGCGGGCTTGGAGTATTCTTTCTTACTGTCCTTGTTTTAGGTTTTGTTTTTGTGCCGCGCCTATTAAGGTCGGTTGCCAAGCGTAGCGACGACGAAGCTCTTTTGCTTACTGTTTTAGGTTGCTGCCTATTCGTCTCGCATTTTGCCGACAAGTTTAATTTCTCGCTCGCTCTTGGCGCGTTTTTAGTTGGTGTCCTAGGGGCTTCAAGTGAAGTTCGCGACAATATTGATAAACTCGTCTCGCCCCTAAAGTCGACGTTTTCGGCCGTCTTTTTCGTTTCGATTGGCCTTATGGTCGATCCTACTGCCGTAATGCATTGCTTGCCGGAAATTCTCGTAGTTTCAGCCGTTGTGATTATCGGTAAGTTTTTAAATAATGCAATTGCTGGTGTTTTAACCGGTCTAGATGTTAAAACATCAGTACAAAATGGCTTGGGGCTGGCGCAGACAGGCGAATTTGCGCTTATGGTGGCAATTTTGTCGATGTCCTATCCCGATGGTTCTCAAGGGCGGCTTTTGCCGGTGGCAGTGGGCGTAGCTCTTTTGACGACGTTCCTAAACCCGGTATTAATAGGAATTTCTCCCGGCGTTGGGCAATACATCGAATCGCATTTGCCTCAGAAGCTGGCGAAGATGCTCGATACGTATGGTGCATGGCTTGAGAAGATTCAAGCATCGAAGTCTCACCCTGCATTTGGCGATTTGCGTCACGGCCTTGTGCGCCTTGGCGTTTACGGTGTTTTGATGCTTGCTTCAGCTACAGTTGCCGCGATGCTGCCGCGCTTCGACTTTACGCGCTTTTCCGTATTCTTTGAGAATCACGATAAGCTCGTATTCTTCCTGCTGATGAATCTCTTTGCCGTATCGCTCCTTCCAATGGTCTTTACCGCCGCTCGTGAAACAGGTGATGCGCTTTCCTGTCTTATCGTAGGCGATGGTGGCGCGCGCTGGCAGTCGGCGGCGCGCCCGCTCGTGCGTTTCGTCTCTCGCGTTACGGCCTTTACGCTCTTTTTCGCAGAACTAACGATGATTAATACTGCCGTCGCTCCTCATGAAGGTTACACGCTTTGGGTGGCAATAGCCGTTATTGTTGCGGTAGGGATTTTCGGGTGGGGTTTCTTTGTGCGGATGGGGCGCAGAGCGTCGCTGCGTCTGCGCGAATCGTTGTCGGCCGAAGAGCGCCGCGAGGGCTTGTCCAAGACGATGTCGCTATCTATGCCGTCGCTGCATATGATTACGCTTAGCGCTGATTCTCCTGCCGTAGGAGGTACGGTAGTTACCCTTAATATCCGCGCAAAGACGGGCGCTTCGGTCGTTTCAGTCTCCCGTGGCAGTTTGATCTGCAGGCATGTTGGCCCCGAATGGGAGTTTCAGATAGGCGATACGCTCGGTGTTATTGGCGATCAGGCACAAATCGCCGCGCTAAAAGATCTCTTAGGCGTTACGGCGTAAGGCAAGAACAAGTTTCGAGAAAAGTCAAAAATAAATTCGCCGCCTAGCGTAAAGCCAAGCGGCGAATCTGTTTTGCGTTTTTGTAGCTAGATCAAAGTTCTTCGAACTGATCTTTGCCTACGCCGCACATGGGGCAAGTCCAATCTTCGGGGAGATCCTCAAACGCGACGTTGTCGTTCTCGGCCGGATCATAGACATAGCCACATACCTTGCATGAATACCTTTTCATTTTTCCGATTCCTTTCTAACTTAGAAGCTTGCGTTAGCGAACACCATGATCGGCAATGAGCTTGCGCTAATCATGTTCAAGAACCCGATCTGCAAGCCGCGCATATTTTCGGTGGCGTTAAAGACACCGATCTGGCAGCCTGTAGCGTCGTCGGAGAGGTTGATAACGCCGATCTGGCACCCAGTTGAGCGCATAGCGTAGTTGACCGCACCAACAGAAAGACCGAGGAACTCTTCTTGCGTGGCATTTGCAACGCCGCACTGCCAAGCTCTTGCAGACGAATTGACCCAGTTAAGGCCACCGATCTGAACGCCGCGGACGGTATTAGCGTAGTCGACTGCGCCAATCTGAAGGCCCCAAACATCGCCCCATTCGACATTGACGGGAGCAGCCATAAGGCCGTAATTATCGCCATCGGTCACGTTGGCAGCGAGTGCGAGTTTGATACCTGCGAAGCTGCCGACAGTCCACGACGCTGCGGAGAGCTGAAGGCCAGCGACATTGCCGGTTGAAAATTCAACAACACCAGCATCAAGACCGTAAACGTCGGCATTCCAGCCGAAGAAGCCGCCAAGGCGCAAGCCGTAAATATCAGTCTCCGTGTAGGGG
The DNA here is from genome assembly GCA_017629455.1 of Kiritimatiellia bacterium. The sequence continues at coordinate 586 of JAGBXE010000223.1, read as the reverse complement.
AGCTGAATGGGAGCGGCTAACCCAATGCCGAGTGGCGACCACTGCCAAGAGCGCTGTGTATCAGCCTTTGCGACAGATGCGCTCGTAAGAGCTGCGATCGCTGCGGCGAAAATCAGTTTTTTCATTGTTTATCTCCTTCTTCTTCTGTTTGTGAATTTAAATTGTTTTCAGCTGTTGGGGCTGCATCTTCATTCTCGGCTGGAACCGCTGAATTTTCAGCGCCTTCGCAAACCGATACGGAAACGAGCGTTGCACCTTCGGAAAGGCGAACGAGCTTTACGCCTTGCGCCATGCGGCCTTGGACGTTGAATTGCGATACGGGGCTGCGCACCATCTGCTGATCGCTCGTAATTGAAATTACGTTTTCATCGTCAGAGACTGCGTGCGCGGCAACGACCTCACCGTTGCGGTCGGCACCCTTAATGCCAATCATTCCCTGGCCGCCGCGTGCGTGACGCGTGAAGCCAGAAAATTCGCAGCGCTTATCGAAACCGTTAGCCGTAGCGATAAAGAGCGTCTTTGAGTCGTCGACAACATCAAAGCTTACAACGCGATCTTCTTCGCGCAAGCGAATGCCGCGAACGCC
>JAGBXE010000222.1 GCA_017629455.1 Kiritimatiellia bacterium | reverse complement strand
TTCCTTTGGGTGTATTACGGTTTTCCGGCCTCCTCCTACGAGGGCAGGAACGTGGAGATGGCCCGTTACAGGAGCGGTTCCGCCCTTGCAAAGCGCGATGAATTTTCGCCCGACGTTGCTTGCGGCATTCCTGATTCTGGCATTTCCCACGCTCTTGGCTATGCGCATGAGAAGGGCGTTAAATATTCAAGGCCTTTCGTAAAATATACCCCCACATGGGCGCGTTCGTTTATGCCGTCAGACCAGTCTCAGCGAGAACGCGTTGCATCAATGAAGCTTATTCCGATTCCGGGACTAATCCGTAACAGGAAGCTTGTCTTCTGCGACGACTCTATCGTTAGAGGTACGCAATTAGCAAAGCAGGCAGATCGTCTCTATGTCGAAGGCTGCAGCGAAGTTAATGTGCGCATCGCCTGTCCGCCGCTTCTCTTCCCATGCAAATTTATAAATTTTTCGCGTTCGAAAAACGAATACGATTTGATTACAAGGCGCTTCATCCGTGATAAAGAAGGTGACAACGCTGATGTTTCAAAATATATTGATCACAACGGCGCTCCGTACAAGGAGATGGTTGAGTTCGTCCGCAAAAAATTGAATTTGACGACGCTTAAATTCCAGACGGTAGACGATCTCGTCTCTTCAATCGGCCTGCCTAAGAATAGGCTTTGCACATACTGCTGGACCGGTAAAGACGTTTCGCTTTCCGGTTCGTGTTCAGGTACGTGCGCGTCGTGTCCGTGCTCATGCGGAGGCGCGGGTGAATCGGAAAAGAAAGTTTAACAGGGAAGATTTATGAGCATTGACTTGTCAGGAGTGCGCAATATAGGTATTGTCGCCCATATTGACGCTGGTAAGACGACTACTACCGAGCGAATCCTTTTTTACACGGGGAAGATTCATAAGCACGGCGATGTGCACGATGGCAATACAACTACCGACTTCATGATTCAGGAGCGCGAGCGCGGCATAACGATTCAGTCTGCCGCGATTTCATGCGAATGGAAAGGCGTCGGCATTAATATTATCGATACTCCCGGACACGTTGATTTCACGATGGAGGTAGAGCGCTCCCTGCGCGTTTTGGATGGCGCGGTCTGCGTTTTTTGCGCAGTAGGTGGCGTTCAGCCGCAATCTGAGACTGTCTGGCGTCAGGCCGACCGCTACAGCGTCCCTCGCATCGCGTTTGTGAATAAGATGGATCGCATGGGCGCCGATTTTATGCGAGTTGTGGGAGAACTTCGCGACAAGCTTAAAGCTCCTGCGTGCCCCGTTGAGCTCCCCATCGGGCGCGAAGACTCTTTTGCTGGAGTTGTCGACCTTATTGAGATGAAGTCCATCCTTTTTGATGAAGATAGCGAAGGAAAGAACTTTACGGTGGGGGACGTTCCCGCCGAGATGATGGACGATGCTCTCCTTGCGCGCTCAGAGCTTGTGGATATGGTTGCAGATCTCGATGAAGAGGTGATGGAGACGTATCTTGAGAAGGGCGACTTGAGCGCCGAAGAGCTTAAGGGGGCGATTCGCCGCCTTGTTATAGCAGGTTCGTTCGTTCCCGTCCTTTGTGGCACATCTCTTAAAGACAAAGGCGTTCAGCCGCTTCTTGACGCGATTTGCAATTATCTTCCTTCTCCAGCCGATCGTCCTCCTGTAGAGGCGACCGATTTAAAAAGCGGCGAGAAAGTTACTCGCGAGCAGAAAGATTCCGAACTTCTTACTTCGCTCGTATTTAAGATTGCGACCGATCCGTATGTAGGAAAGCTCTTTTTCGTGCGTGTTTACGGAGGCTCTCTCAAGAAGGGCGCGAACGCCTTCAATCCGCGCACAAAAAAGCGCGAGCGCATTATGAAAATAGTGCGGCTTTTTGCCGACGATCAGATTGAGGTCGATGAACTTAAAGCTGGCGATATCGGCGCAGTTGTTGGGCTTAAAGACTGCACGACGGGAGATACGCTCTGTTCAGAGATGAAGCCTTGCTACCTTGAGCGCATCACAGCTCCGCAGCCAGTGATGTTTATGGCCATCGAGCCTAAAAGCTCTGCCGACAAGGACAAGCTCGTCGAATCGATGAAGGCACTTGCCGCGGAAGATCCGACGTGTCAGTTCCGTGAAGATGAAGAGACGGGTCAGACGATTCTTTCGGGAATGGGCGAGCTTCATCATGAAATTCTCGTTGACCGCCTGAAGCGCGAATTTAAGTGCGCGGCGAATGTCGGCAAACCTATGGTAAGTTATTGCGAGACGATTACTTCTTGCGCGTCGAAGACATTTACGTTCGATAGAGAGCTTGGCGGCAAGCGTCATGCTGTGACTTTAAAAATTGAAGTCTCTCCTCTTGAGCGTTCGCAGGGGCGCAAGGTTTCGCTCTCCCGCGAATTCATTGCTGAAGTGCCTGATAAACAGCTGCAATCGTGCGTACTTCAAGGTTTGGAAGACGGAGTGGCGACAGGCGTCCTTGCGCGTTATCCGATGACTGACGTCGAGGTGAAGTGCACAGGGGTCGAGATTGTAGATCCTGAAATTTCCGACGAAGTCGCATTCCGTTCTGCCGCAATGATGGGCTTCCGCGAAGCTGCGGAGATGGCGTCTCCCGAGTTTCTTGAGCCTATCATGCGCCTTGAGATAACAACTCCGCCGGAAGGCGTGGGCGAAGTTCTGGGAGACCTTAACGCGCGGCGCGGCACAGTCCTTAACATGGATATGCGCGGCGATATGCAAGTTATTAACGCCCGCGTTCCGCTTGCGAAGATGTTTGGCTATTCTACTGCCATCCGTTCGCTCACAAAGGGGCGCGCATCGTATTCGATGGAGACGGACAGCTTTGATGTCGTTCCTGCCGCTGTTCGGGAGGAGATCTTAAGTCGCTGAGGAGCTGTTCGTTTTTTTGGTATAATACGCAACCAAGCGCATGGCTTGCGCCCCGATAATTTCTCAAAATAGATAAACTCTAAAACTGTAAAGTAAGTAAGGAAGAAAAAGATGGCACTCAATAAGTACGTCGAAAAGACGATCGCGTATGTGCGCGAAAAACATGCGAACGAACCTGAGTTCGTTCAGACGGTGGAAGAAGTTCTTAGCTCTTTGAGCCCCGTCGTTGACAAGCACCCGGAATACGAGCAGGCAGACCTTCTTATGCGTATGGTCGAGCCCGAGCGTATGTTCACGTTCCGCGTTGTGTGGACTGACGATGCTGGCAATACCCACACCAATATCGGTTACCGCTGCCAGTTCAACGGTGCCATCGGTCCTTATAAGGGCGGACTTAGATTCCAAAAGAACGTTTACCCTGGCATCATCAAGTTCCTCGGCTTTGAGCAGACTTTCAAAAACTCTCTCACCGGTCTTCCTATCGGCGGCGGCAAGGGCGGTTCCGATTTCGATCCTGCAGGCAAGAGCGCGGCGGAAGTTATGCGCTTCTGCCAGAGCTACATGACGGCTCTTTATCGCTACATCGGTCCAGATGTTGACGTTCCCGCAGGCGATATGGGCGTCGGCGGCCGTGAAATCGGCTATCTCTACGGCCAGTACCGCCGCCTCAAAGGCGTTTGGGAGAACGGCGTTTTGACGGGCAAGGGCCTTTCTTACGGCGGTTCGCTCATTCGTCCTGAAGCTACGGGTTACGGCGCGGTGTATTACCTCCAGGAAGTGCTCGCTCACGAGAACGACACGATTGAGGGTAAGCGCATCGCCATTTCCGGTTACGGCAACGTGGGCTGGGGCATCATGAAGAAGGCGATGCACCTTGGCGCTAAGGTTACGTATTTTGCCGGTCCTGACGGCTACATCCACGATCCTGACGGTGTCAATACCGAGGAGAAGCTTCAGTTCATCCTCGATATGCGCGCGAAGGATCCGATGCACTGCGAGCCTTACGCCAAGCAGTATCCCAACGCCACTTTCGTTCCTGGCACAAAGTGCTGGGGCGTTAAGGATGTCGACATCTACATGCCTGCGGCTACGCAGAACGATGTCACTCTCGAGTGGGCGAAGAAGATTGTCGAATCGGGCGTTAAGTACTACATTGAAGTTGCTAACATGCCCACCACGAACGACGCTCTTGAACTTCTCCGCGAGCAGAAGAACATGATCGTCGCTCCTTCGAAGGCGGTTAACGCTGGCGGTGTCGGCGTTTCAGCTCTTGAAATGGCGCAGAACTCCGAGCGTCTCGTTTGGACGGCCGAGGAAGTCGATGCGCAGCTTAAGAAGATGATGAAGACGATTCATGATTCTTCCGCCAAGGCAGCCGAGATGTACGGTCTTGGTTATGACCTTGTCGCTGGTGCGAACATCGCAGGCTTCCAGAAGGTTGCCGATGCGATGATGGAGCAGGGCATTTTCTAATTCAAAATGAAAAGCCTAAAAAAGCGCGCGGATTTCCTGCGCGCTTTTTGTTTATTGGGGAATTGATCATGTCCTCAAACAGAAAAGCTCCTGCGTTAACAGGAGCTTTGACTGATTAATGGTGGACCCGGCGGGACTCGAACCCACGACCCGGAGATTATGAGTCACCTGCTCTGACCGACTGAGCTACGGGTCCGTAATGTGCATATTATATCAAATATAGACACATAAGGGCAACACGGCATTCGAAAAAAATGTCGGGGTGCGTCCGTAACCGCAAGATGCGTGAGCGGCAGATGGACTTTTGGAGTGGATTGTGATAAGATACAAAGTTGTATGCATACACTAAATTCAATTAGAGCAGGAGCGATGGCAACTAAGAAATCAAGGTTTAAGAATTATCGTCAAATAAGAATTATGAAAAAGCTGATATTCACATTCTTTGCTTTCATTTCTATTGTCGGAGAGGCTTCATCCGAGAAGAGCGAAAGAATGGACTTTAATATTCTTTCTTACGGAGGAAGTGTTTCTAAGGCGGCTGAAGAGGCGGCTAAAAACGGGGGTGGGCGTATTGTCGTTCCAAAGGGTGTGTGGAGAAGCGGTACGATTTGGCTTAAAGATCATTGCGAACTTCATCTTGAGAAAGGCGCTGTGATTCTCGGGTCGACAAACCAGAAGGACTATAACGCGAATGATGTTTTCCCAGAGAACTTCCATAGCGTAGGCGAAGAGTGGAGCGGCGCTCATCTTATTCTTGCGTACAAAGCTGAGGATGTCGCCATCACGGGTGAAGGCACGATTGACGGCAATGGTCCTCAGTTCTTCGGTCAGACGCAGGAGGAAGGTTGGTTTCCGTGGTATAAATACGGCATTAAACTTCATCCGATCGACCGCGAGTGGTTTCGCCCAGGCCCGATGGTCGCGATGTTCTTAACGAAGAATATTCGCATAGAGGGCGTGACGCTCAAGAATACTCCGTGCTGGACGGTGCACTTACGATGCTGCGAGGATGTCGTCATGCGCGGCGTTACAGTTGACGCAGATCGTGAAATCGCAAACTCCGACGGCTTTTCTATTGACTGCACGAAAAATGTCGTCGTAAAAGATTGTGTCCTTAAAACGGGCGATGATGGGTTTGCCATCCGTGCCTCTTGCAAGCTTCACGCATCTAGCAATGTTTGCGAGAATATAAAAGTCGAAAATTGCGATGTCTCAAGCTGCTGCATCGGTGCGCGCATCGGTATTGGCACAGGAACGATACGCAACGTCTTTTTCGATAACTGCCGCTTTCATGAATCGGGCGCAGGTTTTGGTTTTACGCCTGCGTGGGTCGATGTAGGCAAGAGCGTCTATATCGAGAATGTGCGCGTACGAAACTCAGTCGTGCTTGAAACTGAGAGGCCCGTCTTTGTGGAGACGGCGAAGGGCGATTCGCTCGTTAAAGATGTCCTTTTTGAAAATTGCCGCTTTGAGGCGCTTAAGCCTTCAGTCGTGAACGGCACCGGGAACGGGCGCGCCGAAAATATCATTTTTAAAAATTGCTCTCATCGGATGATTGAGCGTGTTAAAGTTCGCCAGGGGCGCCAATGGTTTAAGGATAACAAGAAGCGAGATCGACGCTTTATGGAAATATGGGGCTCGCCCGGCAAGGTGGAGCTAATTGATTGTACGCCCGCTCCGATCGGTTCGCGCGGCGTATTGCTTCTTACGTTCGATGACCGCAATTTCGCTGGCTGGGAGGCGGCGCGGCCAATCTTCGCAAAATACGGCGCGCACGCGACGTTCTTTGTTTCCGGCGATTTTCTGCCGGAAGATGTCCGCGCTCTTAAGCGCCTTTCGTTGGACGGGCATTCTATCGGTCTTCACGGGTTCAATCATCGCAATGCCGACGAATACGTTGCCAAGTATGGTCAAGAGAAGTATTATATGGATGAAGTCTGGCCGCAGACGGATCGCGCCCAGAAGTTCTATCTGCCATATAAGAGCTTCGCGTATCCAAATTGCCGCCGCAGCGACGAGACTGACGCACTCTTTCGATCGAAAGGTTTTCAACGCGTGCGCGGAGGAGTAAAGGGCGCAACTCCCTATGACCCGAAAGGCGAAAAGCACTCTTCTCGCAAGCCGCTAATAGAAAACGACGCTGTATTCTTCCCGGCCTCCGAGCTTCCAAGACGCTTCAGGATCGACACGATAATCGTTGGAGAGGCGTATCATACCGATATTGAAGAAATCTGCGCCTGTATCCGCCGTGCCGCCGAGCGCAAGGAAGTTATTTGCATTACTTCACACAATATCGCGCCGGACGCAAAGCATATTCACATGAAAAGCGAATGGCTTGAGCGTATTCTTTCAGTCGCGAAAGAATGCGGCATTGCCGTGTTAGGCTTTGATGAATTGCCGTAGTTGGCTTTCAGGAATTTTTTCGGCGGCGCGTCTGCCGAGATCATAAACGCGCTGCATCGTTTCGCTGTCGTGGCAGACGCGCGAAATCTCAAGCGGCTTTTCGGGAGCGATGAGAAGTGCATCCCCACGAACTACGCGCTCGTTAATGTATTCAAGCGTCTTATTGTACCATCTGTAGCGCGTTTTGAGCGCTTCATAAACGGCAGGATAGCGGCGTAAAAAAGGTTTTAGAAGGCGAATTTTCGCAGAAGGGAATTTGCGGTAGCCTTGTGGGCGAGTTGTTATAACGACATTGCGTGAAAATCCGATAGACTCAAAATATTTGAGAGGGATTCCGTCTGAAAGCCCACCGTCAAGATAAGATTTGCCGTCGATTTCTACAGGGCGCGAGACGAGCGGCATGGATGCCGAGGCGCGTATCCAGTCGAGCGCAGTATCATCGGCTCGTTCAAGCTTCTTGTATACGGCTTTGCCTGTTGCCGCGTCTGTAGCAACAACATGAAACTCCATCGGATTTGATTCGTACGCGGCAACATCGAAAACGTCGAGCTTTTTAGGCAGTTCGCGATAGCAGAATTGTGCGCCGAAAAGATCTCCTGTGGTAAAGAGCGATTTCCACGAGCAGTAGCGAGGATCGTGCGAGAAGCGTTTATTGTAGCGGATGACGCGTCCTATTTGTCCGCTTTTGAAATTGCAGCCGAAGCAGGCGCCTGCGGAGACTCCGATAAGTCCGTCAAATTTGATTCCTCGCTCCATAAAAACATCGAGCACGCCGGCTGTGAAAAGCCCGCGCATTGCTCCGCCTTCAAGGACGAGACCAGTTTTTGTCACTTTGAGTTCCATAGGTGAAGAAATTATATCATTTTGGAATGTTGGAATGTTGGAATGTTTGATTGTTAGAATGTTTGATTGTTAGTATGTTTGCATGGGGGTTTAGAAAGTTTAGAGTTTAGAGTTTAGAGGGAATAGGGAACAGGGAAGAGGTTAATGTTTGAATGTTAGAATGTTTGAATGTTGTATAACTGGTAAACTGTCCAACTGCCCAACTGTAAAACTTGCCGACTTTCCAAGCGCAAGAGAAGTTTGCAAGTAGAGTCAGTTTGACAGTTTGCGAGTTTGTCAGTTTGGGAGTTTTATCCACTAACTACTAACCACTAACCACTAACTACTAATATTAAGCGGCGCGCGGGCGCGGGGCCTTGCGGCTGCTTCGCAGTTCGCGCTTCGCGCTCACCCAACCTGATCGCTCACCCTCTTGTGACTTTCGCTACGCGAAAGCTCCTCACTACGTTCGTCGGGGGACCTGACCGCTACGCGGCAGGTGCATCTCGCGACAGGCGCATCTCCACGCCCGCGTTTTTTCTGTGTTGATATAATTGTTTAAGCGCAATAGAGAAGGAGGGCACGGGCGAGTTCGCCCGTGCGTCATAGTAGAAGTTGTTTCAAAAAAGTTGTTTCCAAAAATCTGAAGACTCAGTAGTGAATTGCTTGAGATGCTCTTCACGCTCCACACCGTGTGTTGCCCTTTTGGTATAATATGTAC
>JAGBXE010000021.1 GCA_017629455.1 Kiritimatiellia bacterium | reverse complement strand
TGCTAGTAGTCAAATCGTTAAAATATGGTATAATCACTTAAATCACAAATGGAGATGAAAAAATATGATGCGTAAATATTCTCGCGCTTGCTTCGCGCTGGCGCTTTCACTTACCGTTGGTTCTGCAGCAGCCGCGTCGGAATATGAACAATCAATAGTTAAAAAGATATCGGCCGATCACAAGGTACTTTCTGTGTCAGATTGGTATGGTGGCCGCCGTATTGAATTCGATTTTAATGGTTATAATGCATGGCTCGTTTTGCCGGCAGAAGGAACTAAAATTGCTGAGGGCCGCCCTTGGACATGGACGATGCAGTGGCGTACGGCGTTTGTTAATCGCTCTGGTGCGAGCGAAATGCTTCGTCGCGGCTGGCACCATGTCTCCATTGACACGTTTAAGCACCGCATGGATTCGCGCGGGCTAGAGATTAGTCGCAATTTCCAACGTTACCTTGTAGAGAAAATTGCTCTTAAGGAAAAGGCGGTACTTATCGGCATGAGTTGGGGAGGCTTTTTCTCTGTTCGGTATTCAGCGACATACCCAGAATGCATCGATCGCATCTACCTGGACGCACCGCTGTTGACGTTTGAGAAGTTTTTGCCGAAGTTTGCGCCGAGCGAGGCTGCAAAGCAGATTAGCGGAGGTACGGCCGAGTGGATTAAGGGGCCTGCTTCCGGAGGCAACTGGAGTGATGATCCGCGTATGCCCGTAAATATGTATAAGCCAATAGCTGATGCTAAGATTCCCGTATTGCTTTTGTATGGTGGTCAAGATCAGACTGTCTTGCCGAAGTTGAATTCTGAGCTTTTTATTGCGAGAATGAAAGAGGCAGGCGGAGTTTTGAAAGTTGGCCTTACAGATTCCGAAGGGCGTGGTCGTGCGGCGTATGGTCACCATCCTCATGGAGTTGAGCTTGACCAGCAAGATAAACTAGCGGCCTTCCTTGAAGGTTCGATTAAGTAATAATGTTAAAAATCGGGGGTGGTAAATGAAGAGCAAATTGCTTTGTATTGCTGCATTTGCCAGTTGTGTTTCGTCGGCCACGGAATATCCCTGGTCGGTAAATGAAGCAGATAATGCAAATGTAATTTCTAACGCTTGCCACTTCCCGGTTGATATTAATGATATTCTACCTACGGACGTAGTCAAGTTTTCGTCTACGTCCGGGGAGATGAACTTAACTCTACCAACGGGTGCTGCTTGGTCGTCATGTCTTTGCCCTAAGCTTGCCGTTAGTGCTGGTGCTAAATTGGGTTTTGATTTACGCAGCGCCAAGTGGGTACAGTCCGATTTAGTAGAAGGCTCTTATGTCGACAAAAAGCAGCTTACCTTTCATGCAGGTTCGACGGAGCATTTCACAATAAAGGCAAGTCTTCCTAGTGGCACAACAACCATCACGCGTGGAGCCTTTTGTTTTGACGACGCTCAATTTTCTTTGAGTAATAGTGAGAATGGCGTTTTTAGATTTGATTTAAATTATGGTACTTTCAATCTGCGTACGCCTAATGGCAGCGACATAGGCGCATCGGTTTACTGGCCAATTTCCAAAAACGTCCTTAATTCGCAGCTTGCATTTCATGGCAATTCACATGCTGAGTTTCCGACTGTTCAGCTTTATGCTTTGTGCCCTACGAATGAAATAATCGTTGATGGCGGTAAGCACTATATTGCCAATCTTGTTATGCGCCAAGAAGACGGTAACTCCGATGACGGCGATCCTGTGCGTACAAGAGTGACAGTATCAGGTGAAGATACGGAATTGGCGTTAGGGAAGTTCTCGTCTGGTGCAAACCATACGTATGTCGTGAATGTTCTTTCAAATGCTGTTCTTTCCTTTACTGGCAATGGCTTTTCGCAGACGTCCACAGGAATGGGGCAGTTTGTTGTAAATGGTGCTTCGCTTATGTTCACCAATAGCGCGGCATTACCAGGTAATAGTGATGCTTTTACTGCAACCTCACCCGATATTTACGTTACAAACGGAACTGTCTTAGTGGAACTAGGCAAGTTCTTCAAGATAGGCGGCGGTAATCTGACGCTCGTTAACTCAACTTTTAGAGCGGATAATTTAGGGCTTATTAATTCTCCAGTATTAGATTTTATCGGCTCTGATTTAATTGTAACTAACAAGGGATACTTCGGCTATAATACTTCTAGCCGTCCAGTTGTTAATTTGCGCGGCGGCAAGTTTGAGTTTGCAGTTCAGATGGTAGTTGGTGAAAGTGCAACATCAGATGCAACGCTCAACCTACTGGAAGGTGTGGAATCAGCAGGCTACCGTCTAATGATGGGAGATGCCCTAAATGCGACAGGAACAGTCAATATCGCCTCTGGCAATCTCGTTTTGTCGGAAAATATTATTATCGGCAATAAAGGTTCTGGTACAGTCAATGTAAGTGGCGGGACTAATAGCTGCTGGAAGATATTGCTCTGCAATAACAAGGATTCTGCAAGCCAAAAAGCTCTCTACAACCAGACGGGCGGCAGGGTTGAGGTAAAAAGCGAATTTGTCGCGCTGCCAGTAGCGAATGTTTCTAGTTCAACTGCCACCGTAAGGCTTAATGGTGGCGTCCTTGTGGCAGATACAGTAGTAGGAGGCCAAGGTTGTTCTGCGGTCAATCAATCACAAAGCGGCGTTGCGTATTTTGAGGCCAATGGCGGTACTATTGAAGCTAAGGGCACCAAGGATATTATCGCTAATTTCAACACGGCTTTGCTCGGTGAAAAGGGTCTGCGAATTGAGCTCAGTAAAGATAAGCGGGTAGTGATACCGCAAAGCTTTGGCGATATGCAAGGCTCGTCAGGTCGTCTAGTGCTAGCAGGTCTTGGCGAGAAAGTTATTTCAGGTAGCGCGAATACCGTTTCGGACATAGTGGCAGAAGAAGGCTCTGTCGTATTTGCCGATGGAGCAAGAGCTGCTTCGCGCGTTACTGTTAAGGGTGGAGCTACAGTTTCTTTTGGTGCGATGGGCTCTGCTGCTTGCCTTACTGGGCTTACGGTCGGTGAGGCTTTAAAGCCTGGAGTATTGCGCTTGGCAGAAGGCGAGACGATTGCAGTTTCCGGGCCTATGGAGTTTATAAATGCTGCAATCGAGTTTGACAATGTCTTTACAGTAGGTACTACGCAAACTCTTTTCACTTCGACTTCTCCCGTATCGCAATCTACGCGTCAGATATTGGCCGCGGCGATTGAGGCGGCTTCGTGTGAAGCGGGCTCGATAGCGATGTGCAAAGTCGAGACTGATAATGAGGGAGTAACGTATTTTAAGATTATCGTAAAGTTGCCGGAGACATTTAGGATCGCAGCAGGTGAAGAAAGTTTTTCCGATTCATTGGACCGTGAGTTTGCTTTTGGAGATACGTTAGCTATCGATGTTGGGGCAGAGAAGGAAGTAGCTTTTTCAGGAATCATTTCGCGCGGGTCGCTCGTTAAGTCCGGGTTTGGTATTTTCTCAATTTCAAATCCGCTTAATTTCCTGTTAGGTAGTATTGTTTCCGAATCCGGTATTTTCGATGTCGTGTGCAATGAAGCTCTCGCGTGTGAACCTTGCACGCCTGGAGATTTTACGCTTCGCGAAGGTACGCTTAGATTTTCTGACGCTACTTCCCATGTTTTTGCGCGCCGTCTCGTAATTGATGCTAATGGCGAAAGTGGCGAAGCAAAAGCTGCCGTCCTAAAGGTTGATCAAGAAACTGAAATAAGTTCGCTTCATGTTGCTTCGGGTACTCTCCTTAAACATGGCGCGGCAAAGCTGACTATTGCACCTGGGCCCAACACGACGACAGTACTTTCTTCTGGCGACGGGCGGGCTCATTTAAATTCATGGCCGGCACCAAAGGATGAGTGCGCAGTATTTGATGAGGCTGGCAATCCTCCTAATAAAGGTTTTACCGGCTTTGCCGTTTCGGAAGGCGAACTAGTTCTCAAGGGCGATTTAACAACTGTATTTTCTCTGCCAAACGTAGCATCAGTTGGTATTAGGTCCACGACGGGTTTGGAGCAGCCTGTCTTGACGGTCGATGGCGCGAGCCTTGTTTGTGGAGGAGATTCAAAACGCTTTGTAGTCGGCGGCTCGGTGCAGGCGGGCGACTTTGCGACGAATGCGCACTTCCGCGTTGTTAATGGTGGAAGGGCGAAGATAGGAAGTTTCGTTTGTGCCAATGGCGCAAAGGCTCTCTCGCGGCCTCGTGTGACGATCGATGCTTCAACTGTGGTGTGTAATTATCTTAACGGAGGCTACGACAATAGTGGCCAAGCAGTGCCGCTTATTACAGCCTGCAACGGCGGCAGCCTCTATGTTCTCAAAGAAATCGCAAATTACGGCACGTCGGATATGGTGTTTAGCGACTCTGCGGTCCTTGCCAAAAATGAAGAAGGCGATTCTATTGCAGTTACTATTAATTGGGCGGGCGGTGATTGGCAGTTTAATTCGGGGGCAGAATTTAGATGCGCTTCTATTTCGTTTGCAAATTTTAAGGCCGAAAGTAGGGTGCTAAGTCTTTCGTTCGATGCAGGCAAGTTTATTTCCGGCGGCGCAGATATCGTATTTGCAAATCCTGAATTTATAACACTAACTGCTAATGAGGGCGGTTTAGTTCTCCCTGTTGAAAATGGAGATACTCTTTCTGTTGCTAAGCAGGTAACAGGATGCGGCGGCATAGTTAAGACAGGTGAAGGAACGCTCGTTATTGAACGTCAGCAGAATCTTGCAGGCACTCTTCAAGCCGATACGCGCACTCTTGCTTGCGATGGAATTAATCGAGTTGAAGAAGGCGAACTTAAGCTTGCTCATTCCGAGGCAGTAGCGCAGGGATCAAAGTTTGATATTTCTAGTTCTGCTCGTCTTAATCTTTCGGGCCAGGCACTTAGCCGTGCGCGGATTTCCGGCGGGGGCACACTTGCCAACGGCAGACTTACAAACAGTACAATAATTGTTCCAGCTAAAGGCGGGGAAGTTGCTGGAGTAGTTCTTGATAATGTAACGTTCTCTGGTCGGACAGTTTTCAATATTGCGTCGCAGCCTGAATTATTGTCCGGCGAAAGGACGATTGTCGTTGCTCGTTATTCTGAAGTAGCTCCGTCAGTATCCGGCTTTAGGGTGCGTGGGCTTACAAATGTAGGAGCCGAGTTTGAGGCGGTAGATGGCGAAGTGCGCGCAAGGCTTTTCCATATTGGTGCAAGGCTGATTGTTCGCTAATGAATTCAATTTAGAAGTATATTTTATGACACGCATTTTATTTACATCATCTTTTCTTATTGCAGTTTTAACTGCCAACGCGGCGTTTCAGGCACCCAAAAGACACGCACCTTTAAAGTTGATGGGGCGCGATTATTGGACGCTTCTATCATCAAATCGCTTCTCTGATCCTGCGCGTGATTCTATGCTCGTTGGTTTTTGGGATGTTCCAGAGATAAAGGCTTTACCCGTTTTTCGTGATTGCGCTTTAGTTGCGTATTCTAATTCGATTAGACAGCCAGAGGACGATAGGGCAACTTGGTGCACGGTGCGAGAAAACTTTGCTCCTGGCAAGGATGCCGATTGGGATGCTCTTGAGGCGCGTTCTAAAATTGACAAGCCACTTGCGATATTTTTTGAAGGCAAGCGAAGGGCAGCGAATCTAGCAGGCGAAGTGCGCCTTGATTATGCTGATTATGAGGCATGGAAAGCGCGCCATCCAAACCTAGTCGCAATTAGGATGGGTTGTGAGTGGGGCAATGATGCATTAGGAGCTACGCGAAAGAAAAAACTCGACCGCGAAGACCCTGTGCGTCTAGCGGCGGTTCAGAAGAAGTGGAGCGGATACAATATACATGATCGCT
>JAGBXE010000020.1 GCA_017629455.1 Kiritimatiellia bacterium | reverse complement strand
CATTCCCCGTTCCCCCTAACTAATTTCGAATGGACGCGGAGCAAGGAATATGAGATAATAACGCCATTATGGTAGCGAAATTTTTTTCAGTTTTAGTCCTGTGCCTGCTTGCAGTAGGTTGTGGTCCGTTTTGGGTTGATCCGTATATTACAGTTGAGGAATCTTCGCTCAATTGGGTGGCGATACATTATTATAATATGAATAAAAAGCCCATTCAACGCATAGGCGTTGAAATATACGGCAACGGCCAAGTGTATGTAAAGAAGGGCTCAAGCGAGCTCGTTTCAAATGACTTCGCTAAACACCATAAGCGCGAAGGGTGGCATGATATACGCACCAAGCGCATAATGATCGATCCAAAAGATGCAAACGACATATTCCAAAATCTCGTTAATCACGGCGTTTTAGATCGTGAAAAAACGTTTAAGTCTGCAGAGAAAGGCACTATCAATCGCTTCATAGCAGTAAAGGCGAATATCTGCAACAATACCTATTCCGACAATGTGAATATGTTTGAAGAGGATCCCGATTTGGCAGAACAGCTTCTCGATGTTATTCGTGAATTTGATACTCCAGGAAAATGAAAGATAATTTAGCTCAAATAATCGACCACACATTTCTTAAGCCTTCTGGTGATCGCGAAGCCGTCAGCAAACTCTGCGAAGAAGCAAAGGCGGCAAAGTTTGCCTCGGTTTGCGTAAACCCGGTCGAAGTTCCGCTCGCTTTTCGCCTGTTGCACGGAAGTGGTGTTAAAGTTTGTACAGTTATCGATTTTCCGCTTGGCGCCTCAACAAATCGCGCAAGGTGTTTTGAGGCGATGGATGCAATACAAGCGCATGCCGATGAGCTAGATCTTGTCGTAAATCAAAGGCTTCTTAAATATGCGCCGAGCGTGTGCGAAGCGGAACTTTTGCAGTGGGTGCGTACGTGCCGTACGTTCCGTAGCGATCTTGTGCTTAAGCTTATTCTTGAATGCTGCAATCTTACGAAGGAAGAGATAGTGCGTGGGTGTAAGATTGCCAAGCGTACAGGCTTTGATTTTGTCAAAACTTCTACAGGCTTTGCCGCGGGCGGAGCAACAGTAGAAGATGTAAAGCTAATGCGCAAAACTGTTGGCCGCGAGATGGGCGTAAAGGCTGCCGGTGGAATACGCTCTCGCGAAGATGCAATGGCGATGGTTGCAGCAGGAGCTTCGCGTATCGGCACGAGCGCAGGCATAAAAATAATTTCATCAACAGGAGATTGAATGTCAAAAGGGTTGATGCCGGTTATTAAGGCAACGGCTATTGAAATACTTTCATCGCCGCTGACGTTGTTACTGTTGCTTGCCGCGCTTACTCTTGCAGTGCTGGCACCGGCGTTTCATTATCATCAATTTGGCGAGGCAACGCGGATGGCGCGCGATGCCGGTTTTTCGGCAATATTTACGTGCGGCACGGCGGTTGCAGTTTTTTGTACTATTCAGGCTTTTCGCAGTGAGATTGAATCTGGCACTTTGCAGATGGCGTTGTCGCACCCGATTTCGCGCGCGTCATTTTTTGTTTCAAAAATGCTAGGCGCTTTTGTGGCGTATTTTGTGTTTACTTCGATTGTGTTTTTTACATCCCTCACGATAATAGAAGGCGCGCGTATTGGTGGGGTTATTGCTAGGCAGACTGGTGATATTGCTAGACTTCACGGTCCTTATTTTGCAGCAGGCGTTTCGATAATGTTAATGCCTCTTATTTTAGGGGCGATGCTTAACCGCTTTTTAAGATTTAGATTTGTTCTTTCAGCAAATATCATATCTTTCGTCTTAGCATCGCTTGCTGTAACAGTTTCGTCGGTTTTCAATTATTCGCTTTTCTCCCGTTACTTGCCAGTTGCCGTTTTGCTTATGATGCCGGCATGCGTTTTCGTGTCTGCCGCCGCCGCCTTTGCTACGCGCTTGCCGGCAAATGCCGCGGCAGCATCCTGCGGAGTACTGATCGCGCTTTCGGTGCCGTCGATAGGGAATTACTATATGAGCAACGCTTTATCTAACGGCGGGGTGGTATCGTGGTCGTATGTGGCGATGGCAGCAGTTGCCGCCGCGCCAGCGCTTGCCGCGTTCATCATTTTGGGTGTTTGGTTTATGGGCAAAAGGGACGTGTCATGAGTGATAACGCAGTTATCAGCCTTTCGGGCGTCGGGAAGACTTTTCGCGATTTTTGGCTTCGGCCTACGGTTAAGGCCGTTGACAATGTTTCACTTGACGTTGAGCGCGGTGAGGTCTTTGGTCTTTTGGGCCCCAATGGGTCAGGGAAATCAACGACCATAAAAATGATTCTCGGGCTCTTAAGGCCAAGTGAAGGTGACGTAAAGCTCTTCGGTTGTTCGCCGCGCTCAATTCAGGCACGCAAGAGGCTTGGCTACCTTCCTGAGTTAAGTTATTTGCATCCTTTTCTAACTGCCGCCGAAACGCTAAAGTATTATGCTGGTTTGTGTGGGTTAAGCCGTTCTGAGGCAAAGTCTCGTACAAATGAGCTTTTAGAGATGGTGGGGCTAACTAATGTCGCCTCGCGCCCCGTCGGCGGTTTTTCTAAAGGTATGGCGCGGCGCGTTGCGCTTGCCGCTTCCTTGATAGGTCGCCCTGATTTACTTATTCTTGATGAGCCTACTAGTGGGCTTGATCCAGTTTCCACAAAAGAAGTGAAAACGCTCGTCAAGGCTCTGGCGAAGGGCGGCATGACGATTCTTACAACATCTCATTTGCTCGCCGATGCAGAAGATGTGTGCGATAGAATCGCCATTTTAAATAAGGGCAAAGTTGTCGCAGAAGGGCGCGTTGATGAGTTAGGCACTAGCCTAGAGGAATTCTTCCTGGCAAAAGTAGGAGATGCAGAGTCGTTTCGGTTAGCGCCATTTTTAGAGGCAAAGACAAGCGAGGAAAAGTGAGGCTGTCCGTTAAAATATGTTTTGCGGTGCTTGCGCTTTACGCTGCCGCTGCGATTTTCGGCGAAGTGCAGTATCGCCTGGCGCGTATACGCGATGTTACGCCTTCGTACAATGTTGTTAATTCAGCGCAGCGCCACTTGCCGCCTTCATGCGAGCATTGGATGGGAACTGATAATCTAGGGCGCGATGTGTGCCTTAGGCTGGTGCAAGGCACACGCATTGCTTTCCATGTCGGCATAGTGACATCGTTAATAGCAATACCTCTTGGAGTGGTGCTGGGGCTTATCGGAGGATATTTTAGAGGTAAGGTCGATTCGCTTGTCGTGTGGCTTTGCGCGACAGTAGCATCTATGCCGGGGCTATTGTTTATTCTTGCGATTTCTCTCGTTGTCGGGCAGGGGCTACTTGGCATATATCTAGGTATAGGCTTAACTACCTGGGTCGGCACTTGCCGCACCATTCGCGCTGAAACTATGAAGCACCGCGATAGGGCATATGTCCTTGCTGCACGTGCGCTTGGCTATTCTTCTGCGCGAATTATTTTTAGGCATATTCTGCCTAATGTAGCGCACATTGTGCTTATACAATTTTCAATTCGTT
>JAGBXE010000221.1 GCA_017629455.1 Kiritimatiellia bacterium | reverse complement strand
TAAAAGAGAAGGCGTCGCTCTCATCGGATTGAAGATGTGAACAAACGTATTTCTATTGCTCTTGGATTCCTCGCCCTGATTTGCTTCGGGGCGCTGTTTCTTTCAAGCCCGTGGGCTGTTGCCGGCAGTCATGGCAAGTGGGGGTCTTTCATCCCCGCTTTGTTCACCTCGTTTTCGTCTGTATGCGTAACAGGCCTTTCAATCGTTGACATCGCCGTCCATTACACGTTGTTTGGACAGATTGTCATATTGATACTGGTTGAGATCGGTTGCCTCGGTTTGATGACGTGCGGCACGTTCCTTTTGATTGCCGTGGGCAGGCGTTTGTCCCTTAGCCGCGAGTTTTCCCTGATGAATGCCTACGGCGTTGCCGAAGTGAAGGGCGTGCGCGGCCTGATATGCTGGGTCGTAGGCTCTATGCTTGTAATAGAGATAATCGGTGCAGTCTTGCTTTATGCGCATTTTGGCACTGTTTACGACAGCGTGTTCTATTCGATCATGGGGTTTTGCAATGCAGGTTTCGGCCTTGCGAGCGATTCGTTATCTGCGTACGCTTCATTCCCGTGGTTCATTTTTACGATGGCTGCCGAAACTATTCTTGGCGGCATAGGCTTTTTGGTGATTTACAATCTTTGCACTTATCGTTTTATGCGAAGAAGCACAGGTGCAAAAGGGCGTCTTTCTCTTCATACACAGGTAGTGTTGCGTTTCACGTTTTATCTCATTCTTGTCGCCTACGCGCTTTTTTTGGCCGTAGAATGGAACGCATCGCTCGCAAAATATCCCCTTGTTGAAAAACTGACCGTTGGCTTTTATCAGGCCGTGACACCGCGGACCTGCGGCTTTTCGATAATCCCTACCGAGGATTTAACTCCCTTGACGCGCCTGTGCTACATCTTCCTGATGTTTATCGGGGGCGCGCCGGGCTCCGCAACGGCTGGCATCAAAGTCACTACTTTTGCAGTGCTAGTCTACACCTGTCTTGCCATGTGCAAGGGCGAGCAGGAGACTGTTATATACCGCAAGTCGATACCCTACGACATTGTGCGCGAGTCAATCGTCATTCTGATGGCCTTGATTATTTTTGTCGCCATCGTCATGGGTGCGCTTTATCTCGCTGAGGTAAAAGCGCTCGCAAGCGGTGCAGTTACGGCTGAGGCGCTGTTTTTCGAGGCGGTGTCGGCTATAACTACTAAGGGTTTGTCGGTCGGGACGACAACGCGAGATTTGTCGGTTTCGGGGAAGTTTGTGATTATGGCGGCAATGTTTGTCGGACGCCTTGGTGCTCTTACGGTCGTTATGATTATTGGCGACCGCGAGTCGTCGCGCCGCGTGCGCTTTCCGACCGAAGAAATCGTTGTCGGCTAAATTTGATATAATACATTCATGAGTTATTATTTGGTATTGCTTGTTGGCGCAGTTCTCGTTAACAATTTCGTCCTCAGCCGTTTTCTCGGCTGTTGTCCGTTTTTGGGTGTCTCCAAAAAGATGGATACGGCCCTTGGAATGTCGGGCGCGGTGATATTCGTTATGACATGCGCCTCTGCCGTGACATGGTGCCTCGACCACCTGCTGCTCAAGCCGTTGGGGCTTGATTACATTCATACGCTCGCCTTTATTCTCGTCATAGCCGCGCTTGTACAGTTTATTGACATCGCCATGAAACGTTTTCTCCCGCCGCTTCATGCGGCGCTCGGTATTTTTCTTCCGCTTATTACGACCAATTGTGCCGTTCTCGGCGCCGCCGAAATAAACTGCAAGCAG
>JAGBXE010000220.1 GCA_017629455.1 Kiritimatiellia bacterium | reverse complement strand
CAACCGTAACCATAATCTCGTAGGGCTGATGGAAGGGCACCATTATGGCTGGACGCCTTCGTTTATAACGGAGATGTCAAAAGAGGCGTTTACGGAAGGCGGCATGCCGTTCGATGAGCACTTAAAATTAATTGCGTGCCGAGATTTTGGTTCGCAAAACGCCGATGCTGCCATTGAAGCGTGGAAGGGGCTTTCCGAGGCCATTGCCGACAGCTTCCCATGTCCGCAGAATCTTGCAGGCCCATACCGTATCGGGCCAGCGTTTCCCTTCAATTTTTCTTCAAACCGAATCGAGTATAGCGAAGTTCCGTTTCCAAAAGCTTCTTATTACTTGAAGTATTATTGCTGGACGTACTTCAATTATCTTGAAGATTTTGCAAAATCGCGCTTCCCGCCAGTTGTTAAATCAAACTGGGAGCCCGACCAGCTTCGCCTTGAAGTTGAGCTTTTGGAGAGTATGGTTGCCAAGAGCGACAAGGCGGCTGATGCGTTTGGAGCGATGGTAAGCTCTCTTGACGCGAAGCGCGCTAAGAAGGCGCGTAGGATGGCAGATCTTTCGCGCTACATGGCGCGCACGTGGACAACGGTAAAGAATCTTAAGCTGGCGGTCCTTGCGCATCTCGCCGGTGATTATGCGAAAATCCCTGCAATCGCAAAGGAAGAATATGCCAATAAAGAAGCGACGCTTGAGTTAGTGGATCGCAATTCGCGCCTCGGGTGGGAGCCGTCGATGGATTATATCGGCTCTCGCGAGATGATAGAGTGGTCCATGGAACATATCCGCAAGACTTATCCTTAAGTCTTCGCGTAAGTTCTATAGGCTAGAGCCTTGCTTTATTCGTTATGATTGGCGGTATTGCCTCATCGATATGCCAAAGCGCTTTTTGAAAAGCGTCTTTGGCGGAGCAGGGTTCTTCCAGCCGCAACTTTGAGTAATTTCTGTAATTGGGTCGTTCGTTTGGCGAAGCCTTCGCTTGACTTCGTCAAGCCTGATGCGAAGCATTGCTTTGTAAACGCTTTCATGCTGTAGCTCGCCGAAACGCAGTTCAAGCAGCGAGCGAGAGACATTAAAGCGTTTTGCTACGTCTTCAACACTTATTCCCTTAAGTGCTTCCTTTGATATGTAGGCTAAAACGTTTTGAACAAGCTTCCCCGATTCCGATTGTTCAACGGTGGATTCGCGGTGGACAACGGTGCGGATGCCAAGCTTGGTCAAGCGCTCGTCGTTAGATAGTTCCCCTCCGGACATCATACGTTCAAGTAGTTCTGCGGCCGCGCGGCCTTCGGCGATGAAGTCGGGCTGTATGCTTGAAAGCTTCGGCACGGTGTTTTCGCAAAGAATCGGATCGTTATTAACGCCTAGAATGCCGATTTCAGAAGGTATATTCGCGCCTATTTCGCGGCAGATGTCGAGAACTTCAAAGGCGCGGTCATCGCAGGCGGCAAGAATTCCGCATGGTTTTGGAAGCGATTTAAGCCAGTTCGACAATACTTTTTTATCTTCGATCTTTTCCTTAAAATGCTTTATGTCAAACATGCTTGTGGAAAAGCCAGCATCGGCAATGGCGGTTTTGAACGCCTCGCCACGCTCTTTGCTCCAGTCTTCATTAAGCCTATAGCCGACATACGCATAGCTTTTATAAACGCCTTGTTTAAGGAATGTGTTGGCGGCCGCTTCTCCAACGGCAGTAGAATCGCTTTTTACAAATGCCGTTTTGCGTTGCCTTTTCTCTATGCCGCCGCCAGTTACATTAAGCATAACGGCAGGGATTCTTTTGCCGGCGATAACTGAAAGTGCGTCATCAACGCCAGGAATGCCGACTATAAAACCGTCAGCGCCGTGAGCTATTTCGCGCATAACAGTTTCGGCGGTGAATTCCTGTTTTGTGCGGAAAATGATAAGCTGCCACCTGTGGCCTGCGCTTAAAT
>JAGBXE010000219.1 GCA_017629455.1 Kiritimatiellia bacterium | reverse complement strand
ATTGGTATATGGCGGCCTGGGCAATGGCGAAGTATGGGCTGCCGCTTTTTGCGATAGCGGCTAGGCAGCGCAACCCTAAACTTGATGCCTGGATGAACAAGCAATATGGCGATATTGAGGTTTTGGATAGAGACTGCCGCGATACGCTCGTTAAGATTCATGAGCGCCTGCGCATGGGTAGGGCTTTTGCCATCCTTCCCGATTTGCGCGTAAGGCGGCGCGATGTCGAAGTTGATTTCTTTGGGGGCAAAGCGAACGTTTCGCACGCAGGGGCGATGTTTGCGGTAAATGCAGGCTGCCCGGTAGTTGTCGCGCAAATGTTCCGAGAGAAGGGCAAACACGTTTTCAATCATATTGCGACATTAAGGCCTAACCCGGACGCCTCCGACAAGCGCACAGAGGCTGTACGCCTGACACGTGAGGCGATGGCACTTCTCGATAGAGAGGTGCGTAAACGCCCTAGCGACTGGTTTTGGTTTAATAAGCGCTGGATATTAGAGCCTGCCGAGTCGTAAGGTAAGAAAAATCGCGCAAGTCGTTGTGCGATTTTTCATATAATATTGTTTGATTTTGCATGGTGCTTTAAGCGCTAAAATAGTAGAATGGAGTAGTTATGAAGGCGATGTGTTTTAATGAGCTCCGCGATTTCGTTTGGAGCGAAGTTCCAGACCCTGTTTGCCACGGGGAATTCGATGTTAAACTGCGTGTTGAAGCGTGTGCTCTTAATCGCGCCGATCTGATGCAGCGTCAGGGTATTTACGCCCCTCCGGAGGGGTGGCCTCTTTGGCCAGGCCTTGAATGCGCAGGTGAAGTTCTTGAATGCCCTAAAGGCGGGCGCTTTAAGGTAGGCGACAAAGTTTGCGCATTACTTGGCGGCGGCGGTTATGCCGAGCAGGTAGTAGTTCCTGAGTGCATGTGCATGCCTGTTCCAAAGGGCTTTTCTGTTGCAGAGGCTGCGGGAATCCCTGAGGTTTATGCGACAGCCTACCTTAATCTGAAGATGGTGGGCGAGATAAAAAAAGGCGAAACGTTCTTTATTAACGGCGGCGAAGGCGGCCTTGGGATAGCCTGCATACAACTTGCTAAGCACGTATTCGGCGCGAAGGTCATTGCACAAGTTGCCTCCGACGAGAACGGCGAATTTTGCAAGAGCGTAGGTGCCGATGTAGTTTCCAACCGCTTCAAAGATGATTTGGTTGAAACGCTTAAGGCGAACCCTCCAGATGTTGCAATAGATCCTGTCGGCGGCAAATTGATGGGGCCGTGTTTCGCAACGATGAACATGCTTGGGCGCTGGATATCGCTTGCGTCAATGGCAGGAAACGAAACGTCTATCGATGTCAATCTTCTTTGGCGCAAGAATCTGCGTCTTATAGGCTCTACGTTGCGCCGTCGCACTCCCGAGGAAAAGGCTGCGATTCTCGATGGCCTTGTTACCGATGTGTGGCCGGCTTTTGAAGCTCGCCTTTTCGCGCCCTTTATCCATAAGGTGCTCCCGATTGCCGAGGCGGCCGAAGCTCACGCAATACTTGAACGCGGCGAAAACCGCGGCAAGGTTGTCTTAACGGTAGGCTGACAGTGTTTAGCCGCAAGACAGCAATCGCGGCGATGTTTGCGCTTTACGGGCTGGTGGCGTTTGTCACCACGCTCGCAGCGCCGCTTGCGACAGTATGGAAAGCCCAGCCTGAAATTGCAGGGTCAAATGCTCTTGCGATGCTAGGTAATTTGATGAATTACCTGGCATACTTAGTTATGGGCATCCCTGCCGGGATTGTGCTTAACAAGTTTGGTTATAAAAAAACTGCCGTTATCGGGTGCTTGGTAGGTGGTGTCGGCATACTTATCCAGCGCCTTTCAGGTGTTTCCTCAAACGGCTTTCCTATTTATCTGTTAGGCGCGTTTACTAGTGGTGTTGCGCTTTGTCTACTTAACGTAGTCGTAAATCCAATGCTGAATACGCTTGGTGGCGGCGGCTCTGGCGGCAATAGGCTTAATATGCTTGGCGGAACTTTCAACTCATTTTGCGGAGCGCTTACGCCGCTTTTAGTTGGGGTTTTGATAGGTTCCGTTACTAAGCGTACGTCGCTTGCCGATGTTTATCCAGTTTTATACATAGCAATGGCGGTCTTCTTTGTTGCGGCTTTAGTTCTGGCGCTTTTGCCGCTCCCCGAACGTTTGCCTGCTTCTGGCAAGGCTTTAGGTAAAAGCCCGCTTGCCTATCCGCATTGTAGGTGGGGTGTTCTTGGAGTATTTCTTTTTATGGGTACGTCCATAGGCATTGCAGGCACATTGAACCTTTGGCTCGTTTCGCTTGGTCATTCAGCTGCTACTGGCGGCTTTTTCTTCAGCGCTTACGTCCTTTTAATGCTCGTAGGAAGGCTATTAGCTAGTTCGTTTGCGCAAAAAATACCAGTAAGGTCGATGCTGGCTGGAGCAAGCGCATCCGCTCTCTTTCTATTAATTTTGGGTGTATTTCTAGCTGGCATTACTGTTAAAGTGCCGGTATTAGCAGGCTCGTCGCTAGAGCTTGTTGCCGTTCCTCTTACAGCTCCATTGCTAGTTTGTTGTGGGCTTTTTACGTCGGTTATGTGGTCGAGTATTTTTGCTCTTTCTGTCGAAGGCCTAGGCGAAGCGACAGCTTCAGCGAGCGGTTGGTTTATGACGATGGTCGCTGGCGGTGGGCTTATACCATTATTCCAAAATTTCATAGCCGATCAGGCAGGCTTTCGCGTTTCGTATATTGTTCCTGCGCTTGTCTTCGTCTATTTGCTCGCCTATTCTTTTAAGCTTTCAAAAGTCAGATGAAAAAGCCGCTTAGAACGTTGTTTTATGGCATGACCCACGAGCATGCTGCCGGCAAGATTCTTACCTTGAAGGCGATGTCGGCCGATTTCGACATTGTTGCCGTAGTCGATGATTCGCCGCGCCATTCGCCATCTTTTACGACATTCCCATTTGACGCATCTGGCCTTAATGTTGTTTCCGAGGCAGAGGCACGCAAGATTACAGATGTGGATGTAGTTTTTATCGAAACTGCTAATCGCGATCTTATGGAAGTTGCTTCCTTCTATGCCGAGCGCGGCGTAGCAATGCATTGCGATAAGCCCTGCGGCGAAGAAATGGAGCCATATCGCTCAATCGTTGAACTTTGCCGTTCAAAGTCGATTCCGTTTCAGATCGGTTATATGTACCGTGGAAATCCGGCAATCAAATGGCTTTGGGATTTCGTTGCAAAAGGCGGCCTTGGTGAAGTTAAGTTCATCGAAGCAGACATGAATCACAATTATCAAGCGCCT
Organism: Kiritimatiellia bacterium; assembly: GCA_017629455.1. Next base: position 1,375 of record JAGBXE010000219.1, on the reverse strand, counting down.
GGGTATGCAGAATTTATTTCGACCTTGAAAGGCGGCATACTCTACAATCTTGCTTGTCACCTTGTAGATTCTGTCTTGCCGATGGTAAGTGGCGATTTAGTGGGTGTTTCTTCCCGCATCGCCAAGACTTCAGGTGCATCATTCTTGCGTTTTGAAGGTACTGACGTTATTGTCCGCGCAGCTGCTGAAATGCCTGGCGGCGTTTTGTGCCGCCGCTTGCGAGTTGATGGCACTTTAGGCACGGCTGATCTTTGCCCGATTGAACGCTTCGACGGTAAGGCGTTGTCGCTTAACCTTACATTTGCCGACGAAACAAAGGCTGTTGATTTTGGAGTCCAGCTTGATCGGTACGCTTCGCAGCTTTCCGATTTGGCCGCCGTTATTCGCGGCGAAAAGGCAAACGATCAAGATTATGATCGCGATTTGCGCACGCATGAAGTAACATTAAAGATGGTAAATTCATGAATAGAAACATAATATTTACAGGGGTAAATACGGCAGAACTCGTCGATAAGCCTATGCCGTCAGTCGGCCCTAAAGAGGTCCGCGTAAAACTCGTGCGCTCAACGCTTTCGTCCGGTACGGAACGGGCAAACGTAACGGGTTCAAATGTAGTTTCTATTTGGGATGGGCCCGATGCTCCTGTCGTATGGCCGCGCCAGAGCGGTTATAGTTCGTCGGGCGTAGTCGATGCTGTCGGTGAGGGTGTTTTGTCGGTTAAGGTCGGCGACCGCGTCGCATTGAGTTGGACGCTTCATAGCGAATACATTGTTGTACCTGAAAATAGGGTGTATAAACTCCCTGAAAATGTTTCATTTGAGGCAGGGGCTTTAACTCACATAGCTACATTCTCAATGGCGGCAATTCGCAAATGCAAACTTGAGCTTGGTGAGTCGGCTATCGTGATGGGGCAGGGGATTCTCGGTCAGCTTGCCGTAATGCTTTTAAAGTGCGCAGGCGCAGCCCCCGTCATTGCGGCAGATCCAATTGCCGAACGGCGCGAAAGGGCGCTTCAATTAGGCGCCGATATTGCGCTCGATCCTACTGCGAGCGACTTTTGCAAAAAAGTTCTTTCGGCGTGTCCTCTCGAAGATAAGGGCATTTACACTGGCGAGAGAGCCTGCGGCGTTAAAGTAGCTATTGAAGTTACAGGCGTTGGTGCCGGGCTTAATGGAGTTCTTGATGTTATGGCGCCGATGGGGCGCGTTGCGCTTTTAGGTTGCACGCGTGATTCTGATTTCTCTGTTGACTATTACCATAAGGTTCACGGGCGCGGAGTTTCGCTTATTGGCGCACATACTTGGGCGCGGCCTAGCGATGACACTTCCTCTGGGCTGTTTACCCATCGCGATGACGCTAAGGCGTTTTTGAATCT
>JAGBXE010000218.1 GCA_017629455.1 Kiritimatiellia bacterium | reverse complement strand
CCTTCACCTGACGGTCGGGGAAGCACTGAAGGACGCCGGGCTCCTTGGGATCGACGCCGTACATGCCGGTCGCGCCCGTCCAACCCTCGAGATCGACGCCGTTGAAAAGCGAGACGAAGCCCTCGTTTACCGACTCCGGGTATGCCTTCGGACATACCGACGCTGAAGACGTTTTCTGACAATCAAGCGCACAGCAACCGGCCATCATGGCGGCGCCCAATCCTGCGACGACGAATTTTATGCTCATTGCTCCTCCTTAAGGGACGATTTTTACATTTGTTTAATTGTACCAACTATAGACCACATCCGTCAATGCCTGGGAATCAAGTCTTTTTGAGAAAAGAGTAAAGAGTGAAGGGCTCTTCATCATTATTCGTGAGAAGAAGCGCCTATCGTCTCCATCGCGACCTTTTTCATCAGCGCCGCGTCGCCTTCAGAGACAAAATCAGGTCGATAATTGCAATTCGTCACATCTGCGCCAAAGAGAAACGCCGTCCAGACAAGCGACTGGAAATATTCCCCGGCGCGACTTAAGTGGAACGAATCGCTATCCGGAACCCATTTGCCGTCCACTTGCTTGAAATGCTGTTCGGCAGGCTTAGTGCCGCCGCCGACCACGTCGCCGCCATAGGAATTCTCGGTGTACTTTACCGGCAACGCCTTTCGCCAGGCCTGCACCGCCGTGCCGAAGGGAATCAAGCGAAGATTATATTTGCCGGCAAAGCTTCGGTATGCATCATGAAGAAACGCGTACATCTCGTTTTGGTCGATACCCCACTTTTTGAGCCGCGGATCCCATGGCGTATAGCTCCAGGTCTCCTGCACGACTATCTCAGCTTGCGGAGACAACTCTCGAATGGTCGCAACCAGCTCGTCGCCGAAGGGATGGTACGATTCGCTCTTCCAGCTGAAGTGGCTTGCCTGCTGAATCGTCACGATATCCCATTTCTCGCGCTTGAGCATTTGCGGAATATTGGAATGGCTAATGCTTTTATTTGATCCATCACCACACACTCGCTTACCATTTACGAAACGTATCATGTGATAAGGTGCGGCATTGGGATCTTTCGCCGCTAATTTTACGTTGTTCCAATGCCGCTCCAACGAACAGCCGCCGATATACATGGAGCAAAGATCGAGTTCCAAACCCAAGTCGGCTGCAATCTGCGGCATCTGCCGGGTGCATGAAATAGAAAAACTGTTACCAATCATCAGCACTTTAAGGGACTTGCGCGAGGAAGTGGCTGTATCAGAAACAGAAGTACACCCCATGAGCATAATAGCCCCAAAGGCTGCGACTAGAGACAAAATATGTTTCATTTCTGAAGTATTTTACCATATATCCCCACAGTTTCAACTATTATAACGTAATGGGTTTGTACTAAAACCCTCCCCTCACCCACATACTTACTAAATCACATAAGAATTTTCCGCATATAATTCTCATTTTAATCCGAAGCAATTTCTCTTACGCACCTAGAATTCGCCTTAAGTTCTCATACCAGAGCCTCTATTTAGGCTCAAAGGCCACAAAAATACTCTAGTCTAATGCACTTTGTGGCTAATACCCACAAGACCTCATCGAAACTTCACTAAAATGCCTCGCTAAACTACTCCTTTAGCTACAACATCCTACTGCGAAGGCATTGTCATCGCATCTAAAGTTCAATTCTACTGCTTGAGGATTTACGTTTTTGATCGTCGTCGCTGCTCTTCGCGTCGCTTTGGCGCATCAAGAAAGACCGTCTGCGGCGAGAGCATATGCTCAACCATCGCAAAAACGTGCACGAATACCGGCTCTTCCTCGGCAAGTATCGTCTCAACCGCTTTATGTAGCGGCTTTTTAAGAAGCTTTGAGGTGGGCTTCGGGTCTTTCGTCCTAGTCGCCTGCCTTATGCGTACGGCGAGCGCTTTATAACGCATCAGCGTCTTGTATTTAGGCAAAAGCTCTGGCACATTATCCACTATCCACCCGCGAATACCGCCATTACGGCCAATTACATTGCCTGCCTCATCAAATTTAAGGCAATTGTCGACATAACACTCAAGATCGTGCATGATTCCACCTAAGAGAATCATTGCCTTTCGTGAGGATTTGCGCTCATTCCATGCTTTCATGAGCACTTCAGGTGTAGGCATGGGCGCGGTTGTAGAGCGGCGGCGAATCTTACGGCGCTCAATGGCGAGTGCACGACGCCGCTCGACTTCTTGGGCGTAATAAAATGGACGGCGAATATGGCGCAAGTCTTGCATTAACTCGCGCTTCATCCGGTCGCGCTCAATGGGATCGGCAATAGCCCGAACCGTATCGCGCATGGCAAAACCGATGTCAGCTGCAGCCAGCACGCAGAAAACAAGCGGATTAAAATCAGAATCGATCTCTTTTGACGAATTTCGCCATTTAAGCCACTCTTTACCGCTCCACTCTCCATTTGGCCGCTGACGCATCCTTGGGCGATAGGTGTGCTGATCGAAATACTGCCCGGCAAAAGTGCGCGCTTCGCTATGCGTCCATCCATAACGATAGGCGTAGTAATAGGCCGAGTGCTCATACTTCTTGCGAGGCATGGGAATAGTATAACATAAAATGAGAATTCATTGCGGAAAATTCTTATGTGGGGAACGGGATAAGAAATTTGCAGGTAAGATTATGAAATTAATGATTCAATCGGGGTACATTTATCGATTACAAAACAATATGCTTGGATGTACATTAAGAACAATGGTATAATCCAAACCATGAATACAGTGCTGTTTTTCCATACTTCGCGCAGGCAATCTTGGCAAAAGGAAAAAGATGGAGCCTTTCGCTTCGCCCACACGCTAGGGTGGCGGATACAGATAGTCGAACCTACGCAGGCCAAGCCGCAGGTAAAAGAGCTGATTGATTTATGGAACCCGATTGGCTGCATCGTTGAATGTTCCGGAGAAGCCTCGGATTATTTCAATCCCAGAGATTTCTCCTCACTTCCTACAGTATTTTTAGGCTGCGACCCGCGAACATTACCCAAATGGGCCTCTTTTATCAACCCTTCCTCCAAAGGACCCGGAGCCATCGCCGCCAAGGAATTGCTGAAAGCCGGCTTGCAGAATTTTGCTTTCATCGCCATGGGCGGCGACCATTTTTGGAGTCGCGACCGCGAAGCGGAATTCCGCCAGATCCTAAGACTCCACGGCATGGAATGCTCGGTGTTCGGCCGCAAAGTCTCGTTCAAAACCGAGAAGTCCCGCGTCCGCGCTTTCAACACATTCCTGAAATCGCTACCTAAGCCGTGCGGCATCCTCGCGGAAAACGATTATGCCGCCGTCTACGCGCTCGACCTCGCCGGCAAGCTCGGCATTCCCGTGCCCTCCCAGCTGTCGGTCATCGGCATCGACAACGATCCGCTTTTGTGCGCCAACGCTAGGCCCGTCCTTTCCAGCGACTACCTCGACTATGAACAGGCCGGATACCGGGCTTGCGAAATTCTCGCCCAACTCGTCGACAATCCCAATGCCGGACCCATCCGCGAAACCTACAGCGCACTCGGGCTTATCCACCGCGGCTCCACCCCCTCCGGCAGCGGCACCCCGCCGCGGGTGGAGGCCATGCTCAGCTTCATCCGGCAGCATGCCTGCGACGGCATCAGCGCGGCAGACGTGGCACGGCAGATCAATGTCTCCCGACGCCTGGCCCAGATGGACTTTCTCAAGGCAACCGGGCGCACCATAAAAGACGAAATCAACCGTGTCCGGTTCGACCGCGTGGAGATCCTGCTCTCATGCCCCTCTCAACAGCTTGACGCAATCGCCGGTCTCTGTGGTTGGAAGTCGAGCAACTCCCTCAGAAGCGCCTTTCTTAAGCGCTACGGAATGTCCATGCGCCAATGGCGGGGGAGATGAGAGATGGGAGATGAGAGATTACTCGACTCGCTTCATTTCGTATGGCGCCAATGTCAACATTCTCTGCAAATTCTGCCCGTACACGCGATACTCCACCGTTTGCACCTTATCTGTAAGATTGATGGCCAATAGCACGTTTTTTCCTTCCGCCGTCTGCCACCACGTGCCGATTACATTGCTCATCACCGCAAATTTGCTGGGCGGCAATTTAAATGACTTGTCGAAAAGCCGGAAATGCGGACGCCGACCGAGCCACTCGTAAGTTGATGAGGCAACCGGACAGACGAAGCGCAACTCGTCAAGAAGATGGCCATATGCAAGCGCATCGAGATTCTGCTGCCTAAATAAGCAAAGCCGGCGCAAAATCTCGCACTTGTCGGGCCGATCGAGGATGTCTTTCAAAAACCAACCGAGCGAATTGCCCCACAAAAGTTCGCGCGCTTGAAGCGCCCTAAATGCCGCGGGCGCATCATCGTTATTCTCTGGACTGCAGAAATAAGTCGTATAGCCTGAATAAACTGCATTGTGAAACGGCACATCCTCTGGCGTGCGTTGAACCACCTGCAAATACGCATCAACCATATCCAGGTACGCTTCGCCGCCGCCCTCGGTTGTGACAATAGCCCCCTTCGCGTTGTACGCGCGGCGAATCGGGTCCATTGCCTGCTTGTAGCCATCCCGCCACCACGCACCACCACCGATCGGATGTCCATGCGCCGGATCATAGCAAGCACATCCAGGCGCTGCACCAATTTGATCGATGAAGATTGATTTGGCCCCAAGCTCATCAAGAATCCTTAACGAGAAGCTATTTATCACCCGATGCCACTCGCGGCGCGAAGGACACATTACCGCCAAAGGCGGCGTCCACGGCGCATACTTTTCAACAAAGCGCGTTCCATTCGAACGCAAAACTGCATAAGGTTCAGCCATCAAATAGCCACTCGTTGAGGCCGACCAAAGCCGCCCATTCACATACGGCATGGGCTCTTGGCCGATTGATTCACAATATGCAATGCAATCTTCCGTCCCCGGCTGCGCAGGAAAATATTCTGGATAGTTGACATCATGCCCAGAATGCTGCCACAAATGCCAATGGACACCCGTAGCAAACTCAGGAAAAACCGATTTTGCGCGCACGAGGATATTTGACGCCTCAGCTGGATGATCATGAATATTAATCCAAAGCGGAATTTCACATATCCGCCGAGGATAATCTCGGATATCGCGAATTGGCCCACGCGATGCCCACTTCTGCTTGAGCGCAAACCGGCGATACCTCCGCGCAGCTTCCCACCAATCGCCATTAAGCGGAGCAAGTACCACCGAGTAACGAGGACCCTCCGAGCCCACTTCCACGGGCGTAACAAAACACATATTCTGCTCGCCTTCCATCTCAAAACGCTTGACTCTCGCCTCGGGATCTTCGGCAGCGACATAAAGCCCATTCTCGCCGATGAAATACGCCGACACCATCGGACAGTAGCCGAGATACTCGCGTACCACCGGCTTGGGCGAGGATTTGCGCGCGCGGAAAAGTTGTGCGCCATGATCTTTCCACGGAAGCATCGCATCGCCTTCGCCATCACGCATCACCCGATTAAGATGCGGAAATGAAGTCTCAAAAAGCCGCCAGTTGCGCGAGCGATTATCAAACCTAAGCTCCCACGCCTGCGAACCGTCGGCGCAATGAGTAATCTTTACCTCGGCATCCAACACCCCTTTTTCGTTTGAAAGAGATAAATCGCGCCAAATAAGTTTAGTGACACCACAAGTTTCTTGACGCTCACAAGCTCTCGCCATTGAAGGGACAACCCGCAAACGCTTTGTTAAATCGCCACTACTAGCAAATTCAGCCGACCAAAGCTCACCGCCGCCAGTAGCAAATGTCGCACCGCCAACATCAATTGACTTTAAACGATTTTTCTCATCGAAGGAAATTTTTAACTCCTCCGCCGCCAATTGCGAAAGAATAGAGACTGCTACTGATAATCCAATAATAATTTTTTTCATATCCTTACCTCATAATCAATACAAGGCCGCGAGGCCGAAGGCGCAAACCAATTTCACATGACAAAAACACACTTGTCGCGATTCGTCTCTTGCTTCCGAACATCCCACATCGGATCGCGTTTCTCAGGTGGTTGCACCCCTGGAAAGATAAAATCTACCGCTCGGTTTTCTACCACAATTCGATCCGTATCTACTTTACACATAGCCCAGCCAATATCCATCAAATGAGTTGACGAGAGTGTCAAAGTGCGCAAAACACGAGTTTTCGTATAGTCCACAAAAGCGAAATCCTTGCCCCAAACGTGGCGATGCCCATTTATATACCCTTTACATAAAGCGCAAGCGGCCACAAAGGACGATACCCGCGAGCCATCCGTAAACCTAAGCTCAGCAAGTGTGTGATGCGCGCCGAGCATGAATGGCCGGGGCCATGAGGAAAGATTCGAGCGCATCCATTCCTCTTGAGCCTTATCAAGGGCAGCGACAACGCGATTGGTGCCGTCAGCTTGCGGACGATCATCGAGAGTATCAAGTAAGATCAAATCTACGCCGCCAAGATCGGTGACCGACACGAGGCGACCAGGAACCGGAGTCAACTCTCGTTGACGAGAAAAAACCTCAAACATAGGCGCGCGATTGTCATGATTGCCAGTTGTAACCGTCATCTCTAACCCTGCGTCTAAAAGAGGCTTCACTACCGTAAGAAAACGCCGATAATCGTCTACGCCCCCATGCCGGCGCGCCACATCACCGAAAACCACAAAGCGCTGAGGTAAGATGGGCTCAGCAAGAATTTGCCGCACTACTTCTTCTAGAAAGCCTTGCTGATGTTGAGTTGGGAATCGCTCAGGGTGGCCAGCAATATGGGTATCGGCAAGAAAAGCCGTAAGGCGCTTGTCCATTCGCTTTTTGCCTGCTGCAGTCGCTGAACCCATCATCGCGCCAACTGCGCAAAGGCCGCCAATAAATCCACGTCTGGAATACCCGCTCGTCATCATTTCATCTCTCCCTTCCATTCAATTACCTGTCCGGTTGCAAGAAGTCGCTCGCGCAGCTTAGCATATTTAAGATCTTGCACCGCCACCTTGTTGTCGATTGCGAGCGCGGCCGCCTCGCCAGCGGCATGCCCAAGCGCAAAAAATGCTGGCTCCATCCGAATTGAACCAAATGCAATGTGCGAAGCCGAAATACAAACTGGGACGAGCAAATTAGCGCATTCAGTGCGCTTCGGCACAATGGCGCCATAGTCTACTGGATAGGGCGGAAAACGATTACCATCAGCGCCCTTATAATCTTGAACATCACCCTCATTAAGTACATAACCTTCAGCCGTTACATAACGGCGAACATTGTGCGAATCCATACCATAAGCACCCATTGCAATTGGCTTAGGCGCTCGCTCCTTTCCGCGGCAGTTATGTTCGGTCATTACATACTCGCCGACCATGCGACGCGCCTCGCGTACATAAAGCTGGCTTTGCCAGCCTCCGCCGGGACCATCGAGAAATTCATCTCGGCAAGTTCCCCACCGCGAAACCTCAGACCGAATCCACTTAGGTACACGCGGATGATTAGCAAGCGTCCACATAAGCCCGCGCTGATAATTTAAGTGCGCCTTAAATATCCGCTCACGCTCGGCATATGACGCCTCTGGCCATGCCCAGTTAGCTCCAATATAATCGCTCGCAAAAGCTTGACGATTATTCGTATCCGTCTTGCGGTTCGGCATCTTGGAATTTATCCAAGGAGCAGTCAGCTGCCAAGACTCCTTCTTATCCGCAGGAACGAGTTCACCTGCAGCTAACTGACGAAACAGAAGTTCATAGTTGCGCGGGTTATATCCTTCAGGCTTAGTAAATGGTATTCGATTAGCAGGATCGTCGGTAAGACACATCCTAAAGCAATATGCCTGCACCCGCTTATCGCCTGCGCCATCTGGATCGGGGACATCTTTTTCTACGCCTGGCAACAATCCGCTTGAAGGCTTGCCGGCAACGACATACGGATCTATTCCTGGCCAAAACTGATGGTAATGAGTGCGAGCACGCTGAATACCGTTTACGGTCTCGCCGTAAATACTATTTGCTTCACGACCAACTGTATAGGAAACCCCGGCTGCTGCCATTAAATCACCTTCATACGTCGCATCGACAAACATTTTACCTTGGTAAATACGTCCAGACTCGCTGCGAAATGATACTATCCGCCCATTCGTTTTGCTGACCCCACCTTGGCCACGATCAAGCCGCTCACCGCGCACAATTTCCACACCTTCTGCTTGCGCCCAATCTTCAAGAATCTTTAGTGCAACTGAAGGCTCGAATGTCCACATTGAATCTTCACCTTGTGTCCCAGCGCACTGGCCATCAGGCAAATAATCGCTTCGCTTTTGACGCGTCCAGTTGTTTTCTTTTTTGTAATATTCAGCTACCTTACGATAAAACTCAAGCGCAATTCCACCAAATGCCGCCTTGTTGCCGATGTCGGTTTGCCCTAGCCCACCCGTCGTAAGCCCACCAATACGCTGTGAAGGCTCCACCACAATTACGCTCTTGCCTGCACGTCGAGCGGCAATCGCCGAGGCAATACCGCCTGAAGTGCCGCCATAGACTACCAGATCTCGTTTAGTTGAAGGCAACATACCGAAGATCCAAATTTCATCGAGGCTCGTACGGATGCGCGCATTCAAATCAAAATTGAAACGGACAAATCTTGCACGAACTGGCGAACCCAACGAAACGGCGCAAAATCCCTTTTCGTCGCACACAAACTTAACCGCCTTAGGTTCACTCCAGTTTTTGCCATCAATAGAGCACGAGTATGCAAACCCCTTGGGGTCGCGCTTACCTTCGAATCGACCACGCTTTATCAAAAGCCTAGTAACATCATACTCGCCCGTCAAATCCCATTCAAGCTCCACATTCTTAAGCCCCTGCCATGAAACATACTTACGCCGATCGGCGCGATCGCCGCTTTGAAGCGCAAATACGTCTGAACCATCGGCGCGGCGAGTGTGTCGCTTATCTTCAATAAGTTGCTTTTTCGACTCATCTGCTTCCGTCAAATAGCGATACGACGCGCCGGTCCAAACACTCCAATGGCAATCAGCCGATACCCAATTATCCGATAAGAGCAACTCTTTGCCCGCCTTATTGACGTCAGCTTGAACGACCGTGTGAGTAACTGCCGTACGCTTGCCATTCTCGAAAAGGTCGACCGTAAGCGGCTGAACGTGATTGGGCCGCAAATCTACGCCTTCCATCGGCACTGTCACCTGGAAACTTGCTCGGGCAATTTTACCCGGCGCTACAACCCCAAGCGGACGAAGCGGCTTTACCCCCCAACCCTTAAGTGCGTTAAGCTTTACCTCTGCCCCCTCAAGCGCGATAGCGCGAGGATTGGCGACTTGCACTTCCACAACAAAACTTTCACCTGGTTTAACGCGCGGAGTCACTTCTCCTTCGACAACCGTAGCACCCTTCCAAATAAAGCTCGTACCAAGTAGCGGCGCATGATCACCGAGCAAATAGATAGCTGCGGCCGACTTGATTGCCGGCAACTCAAACTCGGCGAAATCACCATCTCGAACGCTCTTAAGCGCCATGACGCGATTTTCCTCGGCGAGCGAAATAAATGCCGAATCAAACTTAAGTCCGCGCGGAAGCTTCATTCGAAGGCGCATTGGCGAAAGCGAACGCCAAGTGCGAGCTGCCACCATCACTACTGCATTGCCCTTACCATCTACAAGCGGACACTCAACGCGAAGGTCACATCCTCGATCAGGCTCGACGGTATAGGCTGGCTCAATCCCCACCGATGCAAAGAGCGTACGGAAAAAGTCGCGCGCCGGCTCTTCACCATCGGACGACTCGCTCCTAAGCGTTCCAAGTTGCGTATTTGTCCAAAAGGCGCGTCCCTTACCGAAATTATTGACCATCATTACCGCTGCCTTGTTGTCATAGCAAAAGGCATCATGGCGATTATGCGGCTTGGCCGTGGTGGCCGTAAACTTTACTCGCCCGTCCCCGCGCAAAATCCGCCCATACTTAGTCGCAAACCAAACATCGCCGGGATCGACCACCGTATCACTCGACTCCCACACGCCATCAAACTTAAGGCCGAGCACATCAGACAAATCTCCCGAAGTGCGTGCGATATTGTGCTCGTCGAATTGGCCACAACGCACATCGCAAATGAGCGTACCGCCTTCGGCGACATATTTACGAATGTTTTCAATATCATTTTCAGTCATCCGCTCGGCAGAGACTAAAACAATAGCGTCATACTTTTTCGCCGACTCTTCAGCCAAGCGACAATACGGAATGACATCAACATTCATGCCTGCGTTACGCAAATGCGAATAGACGCGCAAGCGCGAATTGATTGGGAAGCCCCAAGGCGAGATATTATCATCGACTCCGAAGGGAATGTCTCGCTGCGCTAAAAGCATTGCCACCTTGGGCACATCCTGCGCAGGAGCTGAGGTAGTGAAAAACCGCTCGGAACGATGAATAGTGGCAAAAAAGCGCGGGACATACCAGAATTTTTCGCGCTTGGACGCATCGGGATTAACAAAACCAAAACTTGCCCAATCCCCCCAGCAGCCGAACCACCCTGAGCAGAAAAGGTTTCCACCCTTTAGTCCATTAGCCGGCATCCGCCAAAGCGTCTGAGCCCATTGCCAACCAGGCCCATTATGGTTATTATTTTCACCATATAGAATTCCCTGGCGTGAACCAGGCTGCCAATCGGCAGGCGTTGCTGTTTTAGAATAAAAATTCATCTCATACGCATTACGATCACCGTGGCCATAATGATCCATCCCGCGCACCCCTTGGGTATAGGGGCGAATCTCCTCACCGATTAGCTCATGATTCGCACGGCGCGCGCGAGCTATACGCAGCATCTCCAGCGAGCTTTGCGTATCCTTACCATTCACCGAACGCCGAGATGGATCGGCCTCAGAAATGACGCGATAGTAATCGGCGAGGAATTTAGCAAATGACTCTTGTTGGAAGCGAATCCAATCCATGAAAGGACCAGGTTTCTCGTGACATTGGTCCGGCACAATCCCAACGGCCTTGTCAAACGAGTCAAATCCTTCGCCCCACACTTGACGGAATTTTGCGAGATCATTGTTGTACCAGATTGGCAACCACGCTCTGAAAGCCGCCACCGCCTGGGGAGAAAAATCGAGTTCTGGAATAAATTCGTTATCGATTTCCCATTTGAAGATCCGCCGATCGGCCCGAGCCACCGCATTAGTTACTGAGCCATGAGCATATTCAAAGATTCGATTTAAGCTCTCAGGATCAAAAAGGTTCACTTGACGGCGCTTAAGCGGCTTGCCATCAGGCCCCAGCGCCTTAGGAAGATCTTTCTGCACCCACACATGGCGGCAAGCCGAAACACTCGCGCCATAAACAAGTTGCGTACTGGCGGGCAGCTCTGTATCAGGGCCTACGCCCTTTACCATGTAATTACCGCCGATAAAAACATTAAAGCCGCTCTCTGGGAACTTATCGCCCAAAACGCCTAGCGGATAAAATCCATCGGTACCATTGCAATGCTCATCGATTTCCACCGAATAAGCTTTGGCATACCTAAGCGGCTCATCGGGAGCGGTTTTAGGCAACGGCGAAACTACCGATTCAAAGGCGGTTAAAGCTAAGAGGAGCGTAATATTCATTCTTTGATCCTTTAATAAAAATTCTTAATAAACGCGAGCGTTGCGCTCATCATCAGTTTCTATTTCATTATGAGAAGCTGAAGTCACCTTAAACTGTTTGGGATCGAGCCCACGCACAAAGACTGGCGAACCGGTAAGCTCTAGCTGCACCTTGCCGCCAGAAGACTTAACATTCTTCGTTCGGCCAATGACATCGCGCACAATAACATCTGCCGTCTTTACATTAAAGGTATAATTCTTTTTAACCCGCCAATTATTAAGCCACGGCTCAAAATGGAAAAATGCTTCCCCCTTAACCCGCTCACGTGGACCTTGGGTGCGCAAATTGTAGCCTTCACTTCGATCCCATAAAACGGCCAATGACCCTGTCGGTGTGTCGAACAGCCGACCGCAAAGTTTAGTACCAGCTATTGTCACCTCGCCGCTACACGCGCGTGCACCATCAAGCTCCTCCGCCGCCGTTTCATATGCAATGGCTGCAGGCTTAAGGGCATTGTCGCGATGCAAAATCCCATACGAATATTCGGTATCAGTCGTGTCGATACCATTTTCATTGTAACTTACACCTTCGTGAAGCTGATAAATGCAAAACCCTGCCATCCCTTCCGAAAGCGCGAGTACCGCATTTAATACCGCGTTCTCGCCCGTCTGCCGCCAAGAATCGGAATGCTTGCAGTTGGGCCTTGATTTCGTATACATTTCGGTTAGATAAATAGGCGTATTCGGATGTCCAAGCTCGGCATAGGCAACCTTCGAGTCGCGCACCAGCCCCAAAAAGCGCCAACCTTTACCAACTAAATCCGGTGTCCAATTGAGCCGCCCGGGATGCACCACAAACAAATCAAGCTTCCCGAAAATTCCTTTATCGTTGATAAGCTTCATCAAGTCGGGCCTGCGCGCACTCGTACCGTACATGATTTTGAAATCAAGCTTTCGCCGCGAGCGTTCAGCACGCACGGCATCAAGCCAAAGGTTATAGCGATCGTACAGAATGTGACGCGTGGGCGTATCGCTAAAGTGCCCAATTTCGTTACCAAACTCGAAAATCGGTGCGCCGCGCTTCTCAATCTCATCCACCCACGATTTTACCTCACGCAAATCCTCATCATTACCTGCGCGAAAATCGGTCTTGGGCATTTGCTTGGAAAAACCAGCAACCAAGCCATACTTCGCGGCAATATTATTGTGCCCACTTCTCAAATAGCGCATACCTAAGCGCGAACATAAGCAATATTCCTCTTCAACCTCGTTTTTAAACACCCTCCCAGTGCGAAGATTGATGCCGAAGATTGATTTTTCACGATGCTTAAACTCAAAAGGAGGAATCACCGCAAAAGTCGTGCGCGTAAACTCTTCGGCTCCATTCTCCTCCACGCGTAATTCTACAAAGTAAATTCCGCGCCCAGGATTAGCAAGCGGAATTCTTCCTGTCCGTCGCTAATATGGAGATAGACTCGTTTTCCCTCTCCGCGCGAAAACTTCATGCCCATCCCAATCGCGAACGACAATTTCCAGCGGAATTGAGTTATGTGCTTTGCCTCCGGTTTCGGTCACTACAAAATCTAATTGCACCTCACCTCCGTCATAAAGATGATTCCGCTTGGGGCAGCTTACCTTAAGCGCAAAGGGAACACCCGAAACGCGTGCTGCCGCTTCATACGGCGCCTCCCCAGAGCGCAAACGCCAAAATGGCAACTGGCGGGCAAAGCCACCCTTGCCATCATCGCTAAACTCCACACTCTCATGCGCTTCGCCTGTCCAATTTTCATTTCCAGGCAAGCGAAAAAACCAATCGCCGTGAGGTGAGCGGATAACCTTATATTTCCCGAGCGAAGTCTCTACCGGCTGCGCCTCACGCCCAGCGGGGTGACGACGCCATCGACCAATTTTCTCTATCCGCTCTTCTTTCACTGAATCAGCCCCAAGTGGCATTCTCACCGTCCATCCGCCAGGCCGCCCCTCGCCACCAGAAGCAGAAAACGCAAATTCCACCGAATCATCGGTGCTAGCAAGCTTCTTTTCGTATTTCCAGCCCTTCTGCTTCATCCGCAAATGGCCTATACCGACAATCTTTGTTCCATTAGTGCCTAAAATCCAATCTATCCCTTTTTCAGCTTGGACTAGCTTGGGCGAAGCTATCGCTACACTTGATAGTCCCATTAAGAAGACTACCATCCACAACCTGTTTTGCTTCATTTTTCCCATACCCAAACTCCAACTACCGTATAACCATGGTCATTCCTGGTCTAGAAATCCGTACCATGTAAGTGCAACAAGCAACGTCGTCTACAGTAACAGAATGCTTTTTAAGTTCCGCTACGCAGCCTTTAGGCGCTTCGAGGGCAAATACAGTAGACAAGTCGCCCACATTTTCGGGCACGGTGCAAAGTGCAAAAAGAAACTCAGGCTTTCCGCCAATAGTAAAATCCTCGGTCGGAACCACCCGAACTATTCCCATCTCTCCAGTATCCAAATTCGGCAAAACGTTAAATTCACCATTAAAGCCAACTGAAACATTGGCCGCCGAAGAAATGGCAATCGCCGTATTATTGGAGAAGGTTACATTAAAGCCAGCAATCGCTGCATCATTAAGTGGCGCAATCGAGCCCCGGCGCACATAAAGATTAGTAAGACTGCCGGCTACGGGAGTCAAGCTGCCCCCCATCTTCAAAAGCCCCTGGCCGTGCTTGTAGACGGATCCTGCCACCTTCAAAGGCCATGCATAGTTGAAAGTTTTACCCTCGTCCACGTTAAATCCACCGTGTCCTTTCACATAAAGACCGCGATTACGCTCATCGTCAAGCGACACGTCCGCAATCGCCTTAATCATCGCGTAGCCAGTCATTGTGACCGCATCAGCCTTAAACTCCGGCAATACGCCGCCAAAACTCTTATTGCCATTTACCCGAACCTGTACGCCTTTGTATTCATGGGTGGTCTCGCCTCCCGTCATAATTAAGCGCCCATACCAGCCCGTAAAGTCGCCTGTAATGCCATTCCAAGAAGTGCCGTTTTTCCCGCCACTAACTGTGAGCGTACCCGCGCCGAAAAGTTTGGCAGTTAGATTTAACATTCCATCATTCGACTCCGTTTTGCCATACTTCAAATGAAATTTAAAGGATGATGAATCACCATAATTTCCAGGTAAATATACCGATCCTGCAACGGTCATATCTCGTCCATTAAATCCCTGAGTTGTTTCTACGCCTGGGTACACAACAACGCTACCACCATTTGCAGTTTCAAGTTTATGCCTAATCTCACGAAAGCGCAGGGTAACCCCGGTCGCTACCGTTAGCGAGTCCCCTGCAAAGGCTGCACTCCTAACATCTCCCACATAATGTTTTATGAGATAGTCAAACCCTTGTTGCGGAATATCGTTATTCGACCAATTATTCGCTAGGCCGTTAATCCCAAAATCATTAACAAAATCTGCTACACTCACCACAACTGGACGCGCTACGAGATAAACGTGCTGAACACCAGTATCATCTTTCGCAACCTCAAAAAAGGTTTTCGGAAGCCCATATGTTTTCGGTGAATTATCAACAAAATCTGTCGCTACTAAATCTTTTGCACCTGCAGCTACTGTCAAAATTTCTTGCCGGAGCCCTTCATGAAGCGGAAGCGGAATAGCAGCCGAGAGCGCAATCGGCTGCGCCATTCCTTCTGGTATTTCGTATGCTTCACTTAAAACAATCGGAGTGATGGTAGAGGAATCAACATCGAAATCGGCCGTTTTAGTATCGAGAATGCGCTCAACCGTCGCGCCTTCTTCTGTAGTGATCTCGAAACGCTCAATTTTTTGATGAACATAAAGCGATGCCCCAGCGGCCACGGTAATTTTTTGCCCCTCGGGGAAAGTCGCCGACTCGGCAACATGAAGAGCACCTTCACTGACCACAATATCACCTGCGCTATATACACCGCTCATCGTCACCGTACCCGTTCCGTCTTTGGTAAAACCGCACTCGCCAGATATTGGCATCGTGAGACAAAACTACGTGCAGTCTTCATACCAAGTAGCATAATTGTCGAAATATTTGGCTCGCAATAGAAATCCTTATTTATTGATTTGAATACCCCTTTGCGAATTTAAGCTCTTGCCCTTTAGGACAGT